>NZ_JANHJP010000038.1 GCF_028595955.1 Columbia Basin potato purple top phytoplasma | reverse complement strand
AATAAATATTTGTTTTTTTGTTTTCTTGGGATTATTTTTAATTACTAGTAATAAACAAGTAACGGCCGCACCTAATGAAGAGTTTGTTGGCGATATGAGAATAGTTAATGTAACTGTATCAAATATTGATATTCTTAAAAATCATGAAACATTTAAACAATATTTTGATTTTACGTTAACTGTTCCGCGTTATAATGGAAACATAGAAGAATTTGCAATAATATGGAAAATTAAAAATCCACCTCATAATTTGTTGGGTGTTTTTTTTGATAATGGCACTAGAGACGATGAAGATGATAAATATATTTTAGAAGAATTAAAACAAATGGGTAATGGAGCCAAAAATATGTATATTTTTTGGCAGTATGAAAAAAAATAAATTTTTCTAAATTAAAAAAAGAGTTTTAATAATTTTTAAATTACAAAATAAATTTAAAATAATAAATATTTATTT
>NZ_JANHJP010000037.1 GCF_028595955.1 Columbia Basin potato purple top phytoplasma | reverse complement strand
GGCTAAATCTCAAGGTTAACTTTGCGTTGATAAACTGATAACCAGCTATATAAGGTGCATATATTCGTGTCATTGGCTTTTATATATCAATCATTCATGGGGATCCACAAGTAAATTCTTTCTATGAGAGAGGTATTTAATATTCTCTCTAAGTATATACTTGATTTGGAATCTCAACAACAGAAAGAATCAATGTGTTACAATATTTGCATTAAGGTGTAATATCAAATAATAATTCCATCTTTTATTTTGTGCCTTAACTTAAATTTGTTGCTAATGTTAAGTATCTTGAAATGTTTGTCTGTAGTATAAAAAACTATATTTTATGAAAAGAATAAGTTGTAACTTGATAAATCTAAATATGCTCATAAGTACCACTAAAAAATCTATACGGCAGACTATAGTTGGCAGAGTTTAAGAAACAACATCAAATTCATTAGGCAAAAATTGACTTTGAAT
>NZ_JANHJP010000036.1 GCF_028595955.1 Columbia Basin potato purple top phytoplasma | reverse complement strand
TGACGTGATTCAACCTTTAAAAGCTCGTATTAAAGAAGATGCCAAGACAAAGAATTAGAGGTGTAAAGGAAAATGTTGAAAAAGTAACTTCTTGGTTCAAAAAATAGTTTTAATTAAAATTCAAAAGTCAAATGTGTTAAAATGTTGGTATATTAAAAATTACCCGAAAGGAACTAATCATGTTTAATATTATTAAAAAAAATGAAATGGTTTTTTATCATATTAGGGTTATTATTATGTTTATTGATTGGTTTTTTCTTTTTAACCTCAGATACGTATAAATTACCAAAAAAAGAAATCCCTGTTTTCAAAGAAACCAAAGTCGATATCAAAGAAGAATGGAAAGAAACTGATCTCACCAAAGGAAGAACTCAATCAATGATTAAAATTCATTACACCTTTGATGACCTTAATGGTATCGGTTATTATCAACAACAATTCACTAACAAAGAAAATATCCGATC
>NZ_JANHJP010000035.1 GCF_028595955.1 Columbia Basin potato purple top phytoplasma | reverse complement strand
ATTCAAAGTCAATTTTTGCCTTCTGAATTTGATGTTGTTTCTTAAACTCTGCCAACTATATTCAGACGTATAGATTTTTTAGTTGAACTTATGAGCATATTTAGATTTATCAAGTTATAACTTATTCTTTTCATAAAATATAGTTCTTTATACTAAAGACAAATATTTCAAGATACTTACATTAGCAACAAATTTAAGTTAAGGCACAAAATAAAAGACGGAATTATTATTTGATATTACACCCTTGATAC
The DNA here is from genome assembly GCF_028595955.1 of Columbia Basin potato purple top phytoplasma. Classification (GTDB taxonomy): domain Bacteria; phylum Bacillota_I; class Bacilli_A; order Acholeplasmatales; family Acholeplasmataceae; genus Phytoplasma. The sequence goes on along the minus strand of NZ_JANHJP010000035.1, from coordinate 218 downwards.
AAATATTGTAGCATATTGATTCTTTCTGTTATTGACATTCCAAATCCAGGATATGCTTAGAGAAAATGTTAAATACCTCTCTCACAGAAAGAATTTACTTGAGGATTCCCATGAATAATAGATATATAAAAACCAAGGACACGAATATATGCACCTTATATAGCTGGTTATCAATTAATCAAAGCAAAGTTAACCTTGAGATTTAGCCAAAGTACAAA
>NZ_JANHJP010000034.1 GCF_028595955.1 Columbia Basin potato purple top phytoplasma | reverse complement strand
TTTGTCTGTACACTATATAGTTAGGTAAAAAAAGTGAAAAACTCGTCAACAAAATGAAAGAAAATGATATTTTTTTTTAAATTTTACTATTTTTCTTCAAAAAAAAGCGCACTAAAGTAACCTTTTTCAAGGTTATATTATTTTATGTTCATTCAACTAAAAATTTATCTTAGATTTTGAACATATTGAGATGGAGTAGAATAGTTTAATTTACTTAAAATCCACTGATTATTCCAAAATTGAGGAAATTGATTAATTAATTTTTTCATTTTATCAGGAGATTTTTGAAATAAAAATGGATATTGATGTTGTAAGATCGTTTTCATTTGGCCGAAAAAATTTTCAATGACGGCGTTATCACGAGGAGTAGCTTTTCTCGACATACTGATTAAAAAACCTTTTTTGGTTAAGGTTTGTTGAATTTTACGTGATTGATAAACTGTTCCTTGGTCGGAGTGAATGATACAAGGTTCTTTTAATTTTGGAAGTTTTTTAATAGTATTT
>NZ_JANHJP010000033.1 GCF_028595955.1 Columbia Basin potato purple top phytoplasma | reverse complement strand
TGTTTTGAAGTTTTTGAACGGTCTTTGAAGTAAGTTCCGCGGGCAATTTCAGTCATGGCGTCGCTCATATGATTTTTTATTCTCCTTTTATTTTGGTTTTCTTTTGAAAAATTAAGATGTTCAATATTGATGTTTTTTTATCTTAAAATGGTAAATTATCAGTTTGAGGTTTATTATCTAAAAAGATGACTTTATGTACGATCACTTTTGTATTTGTTTTCTTTTGACCTTCGTTGTTGGTGTATTTTTGGAAAAATAATGTTCCTTCAAGATAAATTTTCGAACCTTTATGTAAGTATTTATGAAGATTTTCAGCTTGAGTTCTAAAAACCACACAAGGAATAAAATATACTTTTTCTTTGGTTTGATTAACAGCTAATTGAAAATCGATTTTAGGAATTTGTTCGTTGTTAACCTTAAGATATTGTTTGTCAAGATTATGAGTGATACGACCGATTAATTGAACGTTGTGTAACATAATTTTATTTCTCTTTTCTATATAATTATTTTAATTTTAA
>NZ_JANHJP010000032.1 GCF_028595955.1 Columbia Basin potato purple top phytoplasma | reverse complement strand
AGGCCCAGCTATTTTGTTTTAAATTAATTTTCATTTTAAAACTCCTTTGTGAAATTGATTTAAATTAGAATTAGTCATATCAAAACTATAAACTTGACACATTTTCTGTAATTGATTAATAATTCGAAAAGCTTTCATCGCTTGGTTCTTTTCATTAGTAATCTGAAAATGTTGTTGTAATTGAAGAGGATTAAAATTACTATTAATAAAAGTAATTAACCCTTTTTCTTGGCGAGCGTTTAAAAGGGGATATAAAATATCGTCTCGAAAATAAACAGTTAAGTTTTCGGCTCCTAAATCATCAAGAAATAAATAAGGAATCGTTCTTAAAATATCCATTTTCTTACTTAATTCTTCATCAAACCACCCTGACTTAAATTGTCTTGGTAAATCTGGAAGAAAAAGAAATAAAAAATCCTGTTTTTCTTTTAAAAAATATTTCATAATTAATTTAAAGAAAAAGGTTTTCCCAGTGTTAAAGTCTCCATAGAGATATAAACTGGGTTTGTTTATTTCGTTTTCAAAAG
>NZ_JANHJP010000031.1 GCF_028595955.1 Columbia Basin potato purple top phytoplasma | reverse complement strand
TCAAAACAACAAAATAACAAAAAACCAACTAAAAAAGGAGAAAATTATGAATAATCAAAATAATGAAATCACTATTTTTGATGTCGCCAATTATATTATTAAAAAAAATAAGAGTGCCATCACAAATATGAAATTACAAAAATTAACTTATTATACATATGCTAAATATTTAGTTGAAAATAATCAACCAATTTTTAATGAACCAATCGAAGCATGGCTTCACGGGCCTGTTTTTCCTAATTTATATAATGAATTTAAACATTATACCTATAAACCAATTTGTCGCGGAGCTAAAAAAGGAGAAGAAAAACACTTAACAAACGATCATCGTGTTTTAATCGATAGAATAATAGAATTATATGGAAATAAAGCAGCTACTAGTTTATCTAATTTGACGCATCAAGAAGCTCCTTGGCGATCGGCTTGGGATAATAACGAAGATTGGTCTAAAAACGTTATTAAAGATGAAATAATAAAAAATTATTTTACGAAAAATTTCAAGAAGATCGGAAGAACTTTACTATGAAAGAGTGGA
>NZ_JANHJP010000030.1 GCF_028595955.1 Columbia Basin potato purple top phytoplasma | reverse complement strand
ATTTTGCTAAATAGAAAAAAAGAATCTCTAATAAAAAGATTCTATTTAAAAAATAACACGAATAAGCCATGTTCTGTTCTTGTTTTTTTTTAATAAAAAAACAAGTGTGATCATTTATCTCTACTTTTATTTATAAAAATAGTATAAAAATCAATTATAAAATATTTAAATTAGGAAAAATTGATTTTTATATGCTCCTACCATATTTTGGATTGTTAGCTTGAGGGGTTTACCGCGTTTCACTTAATTATTTCTAATTAATTCGTCTCTGTGGCACTTTATTTTTTATTTTCATAGATTGTATTATATAATTTATATAATAATAAATCCTTAGAATCTAAAAAGCCGTTACCTAATAAAATTAGGTACCTTAAGTTATTTTTTTCTTAAGCACAAACACTACATGCTTTCCTAAAAACATGTGCTAACATGGACTTTCCTAAATCTAATTTCATTAAAATAATAAAATTAAACCTCGATCACCACTTTGTTATTTTTCAACAATAATATTTTAACAAAATTTATATTAAAAAACAATTAATTAAAA
>NZ_JANHJP010000002.1 GCF_028595955.1 Columbia Basin potato purple top phytoplasma | reverse complement strand
AGCGCTTATTTATCCAATAAAAAATCTTTTAGAGTTATAATAGTTGATATATTTAAAATAATTTATAAAGATAATTGTTATTAAGATGCAAAAATTAAAACAAAAAATTAAATTATTACAAAAAATCATTGAAAAGATTAAAAAAATTGATAAAAGAATGGTTTTTCATTTAGTCAACCAATTCAATCAAACTCTGAATTTAACCACTATTTTAAAAACAATTCAAATCAAAAGAAGTACTTATTATTATTGGTTAAAAGTAAAAACTAAACTAAAAGAAAAAGAAGAAAAATACCTGTTACAACAAAAAAGAATTAAAGCTTTATGTTTACACGAACAATATTTTTACGGTCATCGAAAAATCACTGATTTATACCAAAAAACCTTTAATGAATTCATCACTAAGAAAAAAGTTTATACCATTATGAAAAAAAACGACATTAGTTGTCGTTTAAGAATCAAAAAAAATTTTACTTATCGTAATTTAAAAAATAATCTCCAAGTAATTCCTAATTTAATCAATCAAGATTTTATAGCTACTACACCTCTTCAAAAACTTTTTACTGACATCACTTATTTTAAAACTAATCAAGGTTTTCTCTATTTTTCTTGTATTATCGACTCTTTTAATAACCAAATAATTGCTTCACATGTTTCAAAGCATCAAAATAAAGATTTAGTTTTAAATACTATTAAAAAACTTCCAAAATTAAAAGAACCTTGTATCATTCACTCCGACCAAGGAACAGTTTATCAATCACTCAAAATTCAACAAACTTTAAAGAAAAAAGGTTTTTTAATTAGTATGTCCCGAAAAGCGGCCCCTCGTGATAACGCCGTCATTGAAAACTTTTTTGGCCAAATGAAAACGATCTTACAACATCAACATCCATTTTTATTTCAAAAATCTCCTGATAAAATGAAAAAATTAATCAATCAATTTCCGCAATTTTGGAATAACAAATGGATTTTAACCAAATTAAACTATACCACTCCATCTCAATGTGTTCAAAATCTGAGATAAATTTTTAGTTGAATGAATATAAAATAATATAACCTTGAAAAAGGTTACTTTAGTGCGCTTTTTTTGAAAAAAAATAGTAAAATTTAAAAAAAATATCATTTTCTTTCATTTTGTTGACGAGTTTTTCACTTTTTTTACCTAACTATATAGTGTACAGACAAAATATTAAAAAAATATCTTTTGAAACGAAAGAATTATGAAAAAAAGTTTAGACACTTTTTGAAACGAAAAAATATTTCTTTAGTTTGAAAAGATAGGAAATTATCTATTAATTTTTAATTCTTAAAGAGTCATTTTAAAATAAAAAGTTGTATGAAAAAATGAAACAGTTCACTATTAAAATTTTTAATAAATTATGTACTGAATTCATTGGTTGTTGGATAAATCGAGCAATATCAGAAAGAGTTTTATTTTTGCAATTAGCTAAGGATTTTAAAATTGGTTCGTAAACCGAGAGTTTTTTATTTTCGTTTCCTAAAAGAGACATTAAATTATTTTCGATATTATTAGTTTTTTCTAAAAAAATATTTTTAATATTAAATTTCAAATCTTTTTTAGAATTTATTTGTTTCAAAATAAAAGTCATTCACGAAAAAACACTATAAAATTGAATTTTATCAATATAAGTTAAATGATTAAAAAATAAAGAAGATTCTTTATAACCAAAAGGCCAAATTTGTTTTTGAAAAGTAATTCTATGATAAAGAGATTTATTGTGATCGCCAATTGATTTCATAATTCCTAATTGACTGCCTGATAAAATAATTTTAATCTTACTTTAGACAATAATTTCTTCATAAATTTTTTGAAAAATAGACATAATAGTTTTATCACTCTGAATTAAATAAGCAAATTCATTAATAATAATAACTATGGTTTTTACGAACTTTATTAACTAAGTATTGAAATAAATCATAATAATTACCAAAAATATAATTTGGATCTTTAAAAAAAGTAGTAATTTGTTTAGTTAAAGTTCTTAAGTTATTTGGCTATATTCCAGTTTGATCTGCCATAAAATAAATAGTTTTTTTTAAATTTTTTCTAGTTATTTCTTTTAATAAGGTTGTTTTTTGCCGACTTATCGTACACCATGTATTATTCCTAATTCATGCTTATAAGAATCAATAATTTGCTGTAATTATTTTAATTCTTTTTCTATCCCGATAAACATTTAATACCTCTTTTTTTTATCTTTTTTTCACTTATAATTATAAAATTTTTTGAATTATTTATTGAATTTTATTCATCATTTAACATCTTTTTTATATCTTGTTTTCGATAATTATAATTTAAAACTATTCATTTTCATATGAGTCAAAAGAAAATGAATAGTTTTATTGCTTTTAGTTCGCTTCAAACTTTTAATCCAATTATTTAAAATATACAAAAAAATAACTTCGAATTATTATTAAATTCTTTTATAATTTCATTTTTTTATTTTTATATTAGAAATAAGCATAATATTTTTTCAATAATAAATTAAATTCAATTTCATTTAATAAATAATGTAAGTAATTTAAATAGAATATTAAAATTATTATTTTATTAATAAAATAATGTATAATTTAGAGAAAGGTATTTATTTGACTTAGACATATATAAATATAAATTTATTATTTTTTTTTTATTAAAATTAAAGTTAATATTTTTGAATTACAACATATAATATAACAAAATTTATTGTTATTAAATTTAATTGAGTTTTTTAAACGAAATATAAAATACTTTTTTTGAAAATTTATATTATATTTTTATTCAAAAATACAATTTTAAATAATATAATTTAATTTTGAATAAATTTATTTATTTTTTCCAATAAATATTAAAAATAATAAATAAATTAAAATAATTGTCTGATTAAAGAATAAAATTAAATAAAAAATGTTATTTAATAAAAATAAATATTTTATTTTTGAATATATAATATAAAGGAAAAAAAGAAATGAGTATTTTATTTAAAGAGTTAAATTTATTAAAACAAACTGAAGATGCTTTAGAAGAATTAAATTTTTCAAATCCTACACAAATTCAAGCTTTAGTTATTCCTGAATTTATAAAAGGGAATGATATTATAGCTCAATCTCAAACAGGAACAGGAAAAACTTTTTCTTTTGGTATTCCTATAATTGAAAAAATCGATCCTAAAATAAAAAAAGTTCAATCTCTAATATTATGTCCAACAAGAGAATTAGCATTACAAGTTTTTTTAGAAATTCAAAAACTATTAAAATTCTATCCCGAAATTAAAACTATTGTTGTTTATGGCGGAGAGTCTTATATAAAACAATTCCAAGCTTTAGATAAAAAACCACAAATCGTTATTGCTACTCCAGGTAGAATGATAGATTTACTAGAAAGAAAAAAAGTTGAATTATCATCAGTTAAAACTTTAACTTTGGATGAAGCCGATGAAATGTTAAAAATGGGATTTCAACAAGCTTTAGAAACTATCTTATCTAAAATTCCAAAAGAAAGACAAACTGTTTTATTTTCAGCTACAATGCCTCCTTTCATTAAAGAAATAGCTAATAAATATCAAAACAATCCTAAAATTTTAAAAGCTAAACAAGATCAAATTGTTGTTAAATCAATTGAGCAATTTTATTTTATTGTAAAAGAATTTGATAAAAATAAACTTTTAGTTCGCCTTTTAGATCAAAAAAACCCGGATTCTGTAATTATTTTTGCAAATACTAAAAAAGATGTGGATTTAATTTTAAATTATTTACAAGAAAGAAATTTTTTAGTAGATGCTATTCATGGAGATTTAAAACAAAATCAAAGACATTATGTTATGAATAATTTTAGAAAAAAAAATATTAAAATTTTAGTTGCTACTGATGTAGCAGCTAGAGGAATAGATATTTCAGATATTACAATGATTATCAATTATGATTTGCCTCGAGAAGAAGAAGTTTATGTTCACAGAATCGGAAGAACGGGTAGAGCTGGTAAAACGGGTTCAGCTTATACTTTTGTAAGTTTAAGAAAAATTTTTCAATTTAAAAAATTAATGAATTATTTAAAAGAAAAAATAACTCATTTAAACATTCCTTCAATAGAAGAAGTTCGTGAAAAACAAAATAAATTTTTTCAAGACAAAATTTTAAATTTATTAGAAGAACAACAAAAAGAAACAATAAAAGAAAATCCTTTTGTTGATGATTTATTAAAGCAAAAAGATCCTAAAGAAATTATTGGAGTTCTTTTAGAACATTTAGCGCCTAAAAAGAAAAATTACGAACATATAGCAGAACCAAAAATTTGGCAAAATAATAATTCGCAAAGCCCTTATATTAAAAACAATAACAATTCAAATAGATTTAATAGGGTGAATAATAATTACGGTAATAATTCTAATAATAATTCTAATAATAATTCTAATAATAATTATAGTAATAATAAATTCGATAAAAAACCTATGATAGAATTAATTATTAACTTAGGAAAAGATGACAATATCAATCCATCATTACTTTTAAAATTATTAAAAGATAAATTTAATATTTATAGTAAAAATATCGGTAATATAAAACATTTTTATAACAAAACTGTCTTTGAAATTCCTTCTTTTTTAGCTAAACAAGTTCAATCCAGAAATAATATTTATTACAAAGATAAACTTTTGCATATTCAAAATAAATAATTTTTTTGAATAATTAAAAAACTTATCAAAAATAAAATTATTTCATTTTAGTTTTTGATTATTTAAATGAAAAAAAATAATAAAAAAACAATATATAAAAAATTTAAGGAGTTTATTTTTTTATGTTATCTAAAAACGAAATACAAGATATTTTACAAAAAAGTTTAAATAAAGGTTTTGATTTTGTTGAATTATTTTTCGAAGACAAAATTTCTACTACATTAAAAATTATGAATAAAGAAGTAATTAAATATGAAACAGGAAATGTTTATGGAGTAGGAATTCGTTTATTAAAAAAAACGGATGAAATTTATATTTATACTAATAAAATAAATCATAAAAATATTTTGTCTTTGATAGAAGAATATTATAACGAAAACAAAAATAAAAAAATAATAGAAATTATTCCTCTTGGGGAATCCAAAAAAATAGATAATAATATTAAAATTCCTTTTAATAACTGGTCTGTTTCTGAAAAAATTACTAAAATAATGAAATTATCTCAAATTATAAAAGAATATGACGAAAAAATTATAAAAAGCATAATTAATTTAGAAGAAAAAGAACAAAATGTTTTAATTGCTAATTCTAAAGGTGTTTATCAAAAAGATTTTCGTCCTTATATTAATTGTTCTATGGCTGCTATCGCAAAAGATGGACAAAATATGGAAGAATTTTATAACAACGAAGGAGGATCGATGGGTTTAGAACTTTTTAATATTATTAATTTTGAAGTTCAAGCCAAACAAGTAGCAAAAAAAGCAATTATGTTGCTAACAGCTGAACAAATTAAACCTCAAAATATGACTTTAGTAGTAAGTAATGGTGAAGGAGGAGTTATTTTTCATGAAGCTTGCGGGCATTCTTTAGAAGCTACTTCCGTTGCTAGAGGACTTTCGCCCTTTTGCAATAAAATAAATCAAAAAATAGCTTCAGACATTGTAACTGCTTATGATGATGGAACTATTGAAAATTCTTGGGGTAAATTAAATTTTGATGATGAAGGGCATCCAACTCAAAAAAACCTTTTAATCGAAAAAGGAATATTAAAAAATTATTTAATTGATTATCGTAATAGTTTAAAAATGAAAATGCAACCTACTGGTTCTTCCAGAAGACAATCTTATAAATACTCACCAACTTCTAGAATGAATTCTACTTATATTGCAGCCGGAAAAGATGATCCTCAAAAAATTATAAAAGATACTAAATATGGTCTTTATGCCGAAAGTTTTGGCGGTGGAACAGTTACTCCTACTACAGGTGAATTCAACTTTAAAGTCAAATCCGGATATTTAATTGAAAATGGCAAATTGACAAAATTTGTAAAAGGCATGATGATAATTGGAAAAGGACAAGATATTTTATTAAAAATAGATCGTGTTGCTAATGATTTAGTTTTAAAACAAGGATATTGCGGTTCTATTTCAGGTTATGTACCTGTAGATTTAGGACAACCAACTATTAGAGTTACAGAAATAACTGTTGGAGGAAGCAAAAAATAATAATGAATAATAATATAAATTATAAAAAATGGTTTCAAGCAGCTACAGAAAATGGTTTTGATGCATTAGAAATTTTAACTAACGATAACAAAAATAAAATGATAACTTTAGAGGATAGTAAAATTCATGAACATATTAAAAGTGATCTTCGAACAGTAACTATAAAAGGTTTATATAAAAATATAAAATCTTCTATCTATTTAGAAAAAATAGATGAAAACAAAATAGACGAAACTTTAAAACTTCTTAAAAATCAAATATCATTTTTAAATAGAAAAGAAAAAGATCTTGTTTTTGCGGGTTCACCTGTTTATCCTGAAGTGAAAAATTCTAATTTTAATTTCGAAACAATTAATATTCAGAAAAAATATGATTTAATATTTCAATTAGAAAAAGAATTATCCAAAAGTATTTTTTTAAAAAAAATTGATAGTATTTCTTATAGTGAAAATTATTTGCAAAAAAAAATAGTTAATTCTAAAGGTGTAAATTTAGAAGATAAAGCTAGTTTTTTAACAATTTCAACTTCTTGTGTTTTTCAAAAAAATCAAGAAATAGAAGAAATTTTAGAAAATTTCACAGTTAAAGATTTTAATGAAATGGATATCCCTAAATATGCTAAAAAAATAATATCTTTAGGAGAAAAAAAATTAACATCTCAATCTTTAGAATCTCGAACTTATCCTACTGTTTTTTCAAATAAAATTTTTGCTAAATTTTTAAATAAATTTAGCAGTATCTTTAATGGCATGAGAGCTTATTATAATTTAAGCAAATTAAAAGATAAAAAAGGACTAAAAATAGCTTCTTCTAAAGTTACTTTAATCGACGATCCTTTATTAAATAAAGCTTTTTTTCAATATGGTTTTGATGATGAAGGTGTAGCTTGTTATACCAAAAAAATTATTAAAAAAGGTATCTTTCAAGATTTTATACACGATTTAAAATCTTCATTTCTTTTTAATACAAAACCTAGTGGTAACAGTTTTGAAAATTCTATTTCAATGACTAATTTTTACTTAAAAGAAAGTGATAAAACTTTTGAAGAAATGATTAAGCCTATTGAAAAAGGAGTTTATATTGATTCTTTAATCGGATTACACGCAGGTATTGATGATATTAGTGGTGATTTTAGTCTTCAAGCGGCTGGTTTTAAAATAGAACAAGGTAAAATTACTAGCCCTGTAAAAATGCTTGTTATTTCAGGTAATTTTTTTGATATTTTATTAAATTTAAAAGATATAGCTAATGATTTAGTAATTAGAACATCAGGTTTCGGAAGTCCTACTGTTTATGTAGGAGATTTAACTATTGCTGGAGAAAATTAATTTCAAAATTTTCATTTTTTATTAAACAAAATAAATATTATTTTTTCAAACTTTATAAAATTATATTGCGCAAAATAAAAAAAGGATGCCTTATAAAAAAAATATGAATTATATAACTTTATATCGCAAACATAGACCTGACAACTTTAAAAATATAATCGGGCAACAAACAATTATACAAACTTTAAAAAATGCTATCAAACATCAAAAAATTCATCATTGTTATTTATTTAGTGGTGATAAAGGAGTAGGAAAAACTACTTTAGCGAAAGTTTTAGCTAAAGCTATTAATTGTTCTTTTTTTCTTAAAACAGAAGATTGTTGTTCAAAAAATAATGATAACCAAAATTATTGCAAAACATGTTGTGCTATAGATCGAAAAAATACTTTAGATTTTATTGAAATTGACGGAGCCTCTTATAGCGGAATAGATGATATCAGAAACTTAAAAGATAAATTATGTTATAAATCTGATTTATTAAAATATAAATTTTATATTATTGATGAAATTCACGTTTTATCTTCAAATGCTTTTAATGCTTTATTAAAAATTTTAGAAGAACCATTAACTAACATAATTTTTATTTTGATCACTAGTGAATTTAATAAAATTCCTAAAAACATTTTATCTCGTACTCAATATTTTTATTTAAATAATATTTCTCCTGAAGATATTAAAAAAAAATTAAAATCAATAGCCTCCTTAGAAAATATACCCATTTCAGAAAAAGCTTTAGAAAAAATTTCTTTTTATTCTAATGAAAATTTAAGAGATGCTCTTAATTTATTAGATAAAGTGAGTTCTTATACAAACAATATTATCCAAGAAAAAAATATTGTAGAAATGTTGGGAATTGTTCCTGAAGAAAATATACAAAATTTATTTAAGCTTTTATTCGATGATAATATAAATATTCTTATTTCTTTTTTAGAAGAAATTTTTAATTCAAATATAAATTATGTTCTTTTTTTAAAGGATTTTATTGATTTTGTTCAAAAAAAATTAATGAATTATTTAAAAAATCCTAATCAAAATTTAAATTTATTTTCAAATTTAAATATCGAAAAAAGAGACCTATTTTTTCAAAAATTATTTGAATTACAAAATAATTTGATGTTATCTAAAAATAAAAAAAATTTATTAATTATTAGTTTTATTCAAATGAATGAGTTTTTAAAAAAATCAAAAAATTTGATTAAAAAAACAAATTCAAATAAAATAACAAAAAGTAATAAAAAAATAGAAAACAATTTACCTATTTTTTCTAAAACAGATATAAATGAAAAAGAAATAACTTTAAAACAAGCTATTTTAAATAATATTATTAATATTTTAAAATCTCCAGATGATTTAACCAAAAATATAATTCATAAAGGTTGGAAAAAACTAGAAAATTATCCTATTCCTAATTTAGCAAAAATCGCTAAATTATTATATAATTCTAAAGTATTATTAATAAATTTTAATAAAGAAATTCTTTTATCATGTAGAGATGAAATAGAATATAAACAGCTATTAAAAAATGATATTAGAGTTAAAATTAAACAAATTCTAAATGCAAAAAAAAAATTAATTAATGAATATTTTGTGGTTTTAAATAAAGATTGGGAAAACATAATACAACCTGTTTATTTAAAATTTTTAGAAACTCAAGATAAAAAAGATTTAGACTTATCTAATTTTAAAACTGATTTTTATGAACAAAATTCAGTTTTAAATATAGAACAAAATCAATCTCCTATTGTCAAATTAGCTAGGGATTTATTTACTTATGAAAAAGTAGAAATTATTGATTAAAAGGATTTTTTTGAATATGAATATGTTAAATAAATTAAAAAAAATTCAAGAAAATATTGATATAGAACAAAAAAAATTAGAATCTAGAGAATTCACATCACAAATCGGAGATATTGTTATTGTTATGCAAGGAACAAAACAAGTAGTTGATGTTTATATTAAAAATTTAGATTTATGTAAAAATTTAGATTTAATGCAAGAAAGTATTTTATTATCTTTTAATGATGTATTACAACAAGTTGAACAAGCTTCTAAAGATTTACTTACAAAAGTTTCGAAAGATTATGAATTTTAATTTTAAACAGTAAACAAATATTTTTTTTATTAAAGGAGATAAAAAATTTTGGATAAAAATAACAAAAATATCGATCAATCAAATTCTATGATTGATATTTCTTATCAAATTTTATTAAAAAATCAAGCACCAATGTCTATTCAAGAATTAATCAAAAATGTTTGCGAAATTAAAAAAATTAATTCAAAAGATATAGATGCTTGTTTGCAATTATATTTAGATATTGTTTCAAGCGGACTTTTTGTATTTTGTGGTAATGATTTATGGGATATCAAAAAAAATAATTTAAATTTATGGGATCAAGAATACTTTTTGGATCCAAACGATAAAGAGACAAAAGAAACAAATATCAAAACAGAAGATATAGAAAAAGAAATTTTAGATTTTAAAGATTTTGATTTGAAAAAAGAAGAAAATAAAGAACACGAAGAAATCGAAGAACAAGAAGACAATGAAAAAAATGAAGAAAAAGACAAATTAGATTCAGATCTTTTAGATGAAAATGACGATAATTTAGATGACAACGAAGATAAAATAGAAGAAGAAGTGTTTGATGAAATTTGACAAAAGAATAATAAAAATAAAAAGAAGAATATATAAGTGATTAGAATAATTCTTTTTTATAAAAAATATTATAAAGAAAAAAATTATAAATTTTTTTATTCTAAAAATTATTATTACAATTTAGAAAAAACATTTCATAATCGGGGATATATTTATGTTTTTAGGATTTTATAATTATACTGTTTATTTAACTTATTTAAATGCATTAACAGGTTTTTTAGGTATTTATATTATTTTGGATGATAGTAATAATTTAAATCCTATAACATATGCATCTATTTGTTTATTATTATCTGGCATTTTCGATATGTTAGATGGTTTTGTTAGCAATTTAAAAAAGAAACGTTCCATAGAAGAAAAAAAATACGGTATTCAAATAGATTCTTTAGCAGATATTATTAGTTTTGGTATTTTGCCGATTTTAATAGAATTTAAAATGTTCAAAAACATTGCTAATTTTAAACATAACAAAATATTTTCTTTTTTGTTTCTAATAAGTAGTATTGTATATATTTTAGCAGTTCTAATTAGATTAGCTTATTTCAATGTTCTTGCTGAAAAAAAAATCAATTGTAAAACACCTAAAGAAAATATAAAAACTTTTATCGGTTTACCCGTTACTTTTGCTTCTGTTATATTTCCTTTTTTCATTTTATCTCAAAATGTTATATTATCTTTTGATAATGGTTTTTTCAAAGAACAAATTAAACAATTTTTTTATTTCATATATTGTTTTTTTATTATATTATGCTCTTTTTTATTTGTTTTTAATAAAATTAAATTTAAAAAACCTAAAAATATTATTTTTTTAATATTTTCTTTTTTATTATTCCTTTTATTAATATTAACTTTAATAAAAACAAATATAAATTAATACAAGAAAGAAAAAAATTCAGTGCCTAATAAAAAAGAAAAGAATAAAAATTTTTTATATTCTAATTTAAATAAAAGATTTTGGAAAAGAGTACTTTTAAGAATTTGTATTTCAAAAATATTTAATTTATTATTTAGTTTGTATTTAAAATCTTTTTTTTCTAAATTACATCTTAAAAAAGTAATTAAAACAAATAATATAAATTTAGAATTATTTAATAAACAAAAATTTTCTTCTTATAATGATTTTTTCATACGTAAATACAAAAAAATATCTTTTTGTCATGATCCTTCGATTTTCATCAGTCCAGGCGAAGGCAAAATAAGTGTTTTACCAATTACAAAAAATAATATTTATTCTATCAAAGGAGTTAATTATCATTTAAGTGATCTTTTAAAAAATAATTCTTTGGCTTCCTCTTTTCTAAAAGGTTATTTTGTAATTTTAAGACTAAGACCTTTTGATTATCATCGTTATATTTTTATGGATGATGGTATTCAAAAAAAAGAAAATATTAAGAAAATAAAAGGTAAATTACATACTGTCAACCCAATCGCTTTCAAATATTTTAATGTTTTTCATGAAAATAGCAGAGAATACAATATTTTAGAAACAAAAAATTTTAGTACAATAATTCAAATCGAAGTTGGAGCTTTATTAGTAGGTAAAATTAATAATCATCCTATTACTAGTTTTCAAAAAGGTGAAGAAAAAGGTTTTTTTTCTTTCGGAGGATCAACTATTATTTTGCTTATTAAAAAAAATAAAGTAATTTTTGACAAAATTTTTATAGAAAATAGTTTAAAAAATATAGAAACCAAAATTAATATTGGGGATCGATTAGGTTATAAAATGAATATTTAATATATCCATCCTTATTTAATTTCAATATTTTTATTTTAAAATGTTTGAAAGAAAATGTTTGAAAGAAAATGTTTGAAAGAAAATGTTTGAAAGAAAGAAATCTAAAAATGAATAATAAGAATATCAAAAATCAAAAATTTATTTTTATTACTGGAGGAGTAGTTTCTGGTTTAGGAAAAGGTATTATTGGAGCTGCTATAGGTCAAATTTTAAAAACACGTGGATTAAAAGTTTTTATGAAAAAAATGGATCCTTATATAAACATTGATTCAGGTACTATGAATCCTACTCAACATGGCGAAGTTTTTGTTACTAACGATGGCGCCGAAACTGATTTAGATTTAGGTCATTACGAAAGATTTTTAGATGAAAATTTATCTAGAGAATCTAATGTAACTACAGGTCAAGTTTATCAATATGTCATAAATAAAGAAAGACAAGGCAAATATTTAGGAGAAACTATTCAAGTTATTCCCCATATTACTAACGAAATAAAAAAAAGAATTTTAGAAATAAAAAATACTGATATTGATTATGATGTTATCATAATAGAAATCGGAGGTACAGTTGGAGATATTGAATCTTTACCTTTTTTAGAATCTATTAGACAAGTACGTTATGATTTAGGATTTCATAATACTCTTTATATTCATAATACTTTAATTCCATATCTAAAAAGCTCTAACGAAACAAAAACTAAACCAACACAACATAGTGTTAAAGAATTAAGATCTTTAGGAATTCAACCTCAAATTTTAATTTTAAGAAGCGAAAAAGCTATTTCATCCGAAATGAAAAAGAAAATTTCTATTTTATGTGATGTTAGAGAAAAAGCTATTTTTGAAAATATTGATGTTGATATTTTATATAAAATTATCGTTAATTTAAATGAACAAAAAATAGATGATTTTATTTTAGAACATTTTCAAATAAATAATTTAAAAAAATCTAATATTTCTAAATGGCAAAACTTAATTTATAAAATTCAGAATTTAAAAAATAAAATTACTATCGGTTTAGTAGGAAAATATATTTCTAACCAAGATTCTTATTTATCTGTTATAGAAGCTTTAAAACATGCTTCTTATTATCATAATACTGATATAAAAGTTAAATTAATTAATGCAGCGGATATTAATAATGAAAATATATCTCAATTATTAAAAGATTGTCATGGAATTTTAATACCTGGTGGTTTCGGCTCAAGGGCTATCGAAGGCAAAATAAAAGCTATTACTTATGCTCGTATTAATAATATTCCTATTTTAGGTATTTGTTTAGGAATGCAATTAATGATTATTGAGTACGCTAGAAATGTTTTAAAATTAGAGAACGCTGATTCTATAGAAATTAATAATAATACTTTATGTCCTGTAATAACTCAAAAAATAAAAAATCCTCTTTTAGGAGGTACTTTAAGATTAGGGTTGTATTCATGTCAATTAAAAAAAAATACTAAAAGCTATGAAATTTTTCAAAAAGAAATAATTTATGAAAGACATAGACATCGTTATGAAATGAATACAGAATATATTGCTATTTTTAATAAAGATGATAATTTTATTATTTCAGGTATGAATAAGGAAGAACAATTGCCTGAAATTATAGAATTAAAAAATCATATTTGGTATATAGGAGTTCAATTTCATTCTGAATTTTTATCTAGGCCTTTTAAACCACATCCTTTATTTAATAATTTTATAAACACATCTTTAAAATATTTTTTAAATATCAAATAAAAAAAACATTCGAAATTAATAATATTTCGAATGTTTTTATTTTTTAATAAATAAAAAATTTCTTTTTTAATTTATTATTATTTTTTTACAGACTCAGGTAATTTTTCTTTTAATTTAGTTATGAATTCTGAAACTTTTAATTGATTATGTTGTTCTTTAAATGCTTCTTTATTAGTAGTTGTTAAGTCTTCAACTTGTGTTTTAAATGCTTCAATATGTTGTTTTGCTTCATCACTAATTTTATCATTATCTTTTGCATTTTTATTATATTTTTCAATTGCTGCTTTAAAATTATCTAATGCTTTTGTATAATCTGTAACTAGATTTTTAACCTTATCTTCGGTATCATACTTAGAAGATTCAGAAGGTAATTCCAGTTTTTTTTCTAAACTTTCTATAAGTTTTTTATCAACTGCTTTGCCGCCTCCGAATACTCCACAAAAGTATAATATTGCAACTAATGCTAAAACAGCAACAATAACACCAATAGTTATCTTACCATTTTTAGATTGTACAAAATCTTTAATCTTTGACATTATTATTCAATCCTCTCTTTTAAATTTTATAATAATTTCTAAAAAATAATTTTTTTTAAATCATTAAATCTTTACTTCTAGATTCAATACTAACATTATAACATAATTTTTATATATTTATAAAAAGACATTTATTTAATTTTATTGAAAATTTTATGAAGAATTTGATCTGCTTTCTCATCATTTTCTATTTTTAAAATATTTTTATGATTTAAAATTCTATCTATATAATAAATTGATTTTTTTTGATTTAAAACGGCTATATTTATGGATTTATTTATTTCTTCAAAAGAATAATTTTTATCTAAAAACCAATTTTTTATAATTTCTAATTCGTATGATGCTAAATTTTCGCCTTTTAATTTTTCTATTTGTTCTATAGTTTGTGTTATATATTTATTTTGTTTTTTTATTTGATTATTTTTAGCTTTTTCAGAATAAATTTGTTCTAATTTTTTAAAAGTATTATTTAAATCAAAAACTTCTATAATTTTATTATCTCTTTCATCTTGTGACAAAACAAAAAATTTTTTTTGTATTAATTCTTCTAAAATATTTTCTACTTCGTTTTTAGATAAATTAACTTTTTGAGCCAAAAATAAAGAAGAAAAAATTTTAGTTTCATAACGCTCGAATAAAAAAATCAAAACCATGACTTCTTGAGAAGTTAAATTCATTTTACGATATTCGCGAAGTAAAATTTGTTCAATATTCAATACACCTTCTTCATAAAGAATTTTAAACATTTTTTGTTTCCCTTTCTTTCTCTATTTTAATTAAAGCTTGTTGTGCTGCTTTTTGCTCAGAAGCTTTTTTAGTTTTGCCCATCCCTCGGCCTAAAAATTGTTTGTCTAAATAAACTTCAGTTATAAATTCTTTTTCATGTGCTAAACCTTGTTCGGAAACAAGTTTATAATGAATACGTTGTCCATTAGTTTGGCTTAATTCTTGTAATTTAGTTTTGAAATCTATAATATTAATAACTTTTTTTAAATAAGGTAAAACAAGATTATGAAAAATCTTTTGAGTTTTATTAAATCCTAAATCTAAATAAATAGCTCCAAATAAAGCTTCAAAAGCATCCGATATAATAGAATAATTATTATCGTATCTTTTCTGCTCGCCCTTACCCAATAAAATATAATTTTTTAACTTTATTTCTTTAGCGTAAATCAACAAAGAATCAATACAAACAGCTTGAGCTCTTTTTTTAGTCATAGTCCCTTCACTATATTTATTTTTTTTATATAAATAACTCGCCATTAAAAAATTAATAACAGAATCACCTAAAAATTCTAATCTTTCGTTATTCTTCATTTTAATATGGTCGGATGATTGCTCATTAGCATAAGAACTATGGGTTAAAGCAGTAATATATAAATTAATATTTTTAGGTTTAATATTTAATCTTTTAAATAATTTTTTTAAATTCATATTTTTTTTTGACTCTTTTTTACATTAAATTTTTGATAAATTTTATTTAAAAAATTTTTTTCAATTAAAATTTTGGCTTGTATAATTGCTTTATAAAAGGCATAATCGTTAGAAGATCCATGAGCTTTTATTACAATTTTATTTAATCCTAACAACATAGCACCTCCTGTTTCTTTAGCATCTAATTTTTTTTTAATTTTACAAAATTGTTTTGCAAATAAAATTCGGCTCATAATTTTTTTAAACCAATTATCTGTCAAAATTTTTTTAATAGATTGAAAAGAATTTTGAAAAGATCCTTCATAACTTTTTAAAATCATATTAGATGTAAAACCATCACTAACTAAAATATCCGCTTCAGTAGTCAAAATATTTTGAGGCTCTTCGTTCCCTTTAAAAATTATACGATTATCTTGTTCTAATAAATTATAAACTGTTTGATCTAAAAGCCTACCTTTATTTTTTTCAATACCTATATTCAATAATTTAACTATAGGTTTTTCAATATTGAATAATTCTTTTGCTGCTGCAGAAGCATAAATAGCAAAATTTAATAAATTTTCTGGTGTAATATCAATATTAGCACCAGCATCTATTAACATTCTTTTTTTATTATCTAAAGAATTAAAAATAGGTGCTAAAGCTATTCTAGACATAAAATTCATAGTTTTAATTATTAAAAAACTAGCTAATACTAAAGCTTGAGTTGGACCTGCAGAAACTACTCCATCAACTTGATTATCTTTAGCCGATTTTAAAGCTAAAAAAAGAGAATTATTTGGATTATCTCTTAATTCTTCCCTTATATTCTTTATATCCATCGAAAGATAAAAAGAAGTATGAATAAGATTTATTCTATCTTTGACTGAATCATACAAAGAAGAAACGATTTTATTTTTTATTATATGATTTATTTTAATTTTATCGCCATACAAATTAATATATAATTGTTTTTCCTCTATCAAAGCCTTTATAATTCCTTTGATTACTATTTCAGGAGCAAAATCGCCTCCCATAGCATCTATAGCTAATTTAATAATCATTTTATTTAATATACCTTTATTTTTTATTTTGTAAATATTCGAAATCTTTTTTAATTTGATTTATTATCGGATAATCTTTCCTTATATCTAAGAATTGAAATTTAAAAAAACCACTTTGTTTTTTGCCTAAAAGATCTCCTGGGCCTCTTTTATAAAGATCAAAATCGCTTAATTTTCTCACATTATTTTCTTTTTGTAACATATTTAATCTTTCGTTATCTTTTTTGGAAACTAAAAAACAATAATTCTGTTTATTATTTCTACCTACTCTGCCTCTTAATTGATGTAATTGACTTAAACCAAAATATTCTGCTCCCAAAATAATAATAATTGTAGCGTTAGAAATATCAATTCCAACTTCTATAATAGAAGTAGCTAACAAAATACCTTTTTTATTTTGCATAAAATTTAAAATTATTTCTTCTTGTTGTTCTGTTGTTTTTTGACTATGCAAAATATAAAGATGTTCTAAATTATATTTTTCTAAAAAAAGATTAACATTATGAATATTAAAATATTTTTTATTATCTTTTATAGCAGGAACTATAACATAACTTTGTTCATTGCGTAATTGATTTTGTCTTAACAAATGAACAATCTTATCAAAGGAACATTGTTTAGTAATAATATTTTGTTGAGAATAAGGTTTTTCAGTTAATAAAGAAATTTGTAATAAACCAGAATAAATAATAGCTAAAGTTTTTGGAATAGGGGTTGCTGTAAGATATAAAATATCTGATGTTAAGCTTTGATTTGCAGTTTTATTTTTTATATCTGTACCAAATTTATGAGTTTCATCAATAATAATAAGTCCTAATTGAAAAAATTCTATATTTGATAATAAATGAGTTCCAAAAATCATTTTATATTTATTTTGTTTAATTTCTTCTTGATAAACTTTTTTTTGTTTACTTTTGGATGTGATAATAATAGATTCAATTTCTGGAAAAAGTTTTCGAAAATTCAAATAATGTTGCTTCGCTAAAATTTCTGTAGGAGTCATCATTAAAACTTGTTTATTTAAATTAATAATACCTAAAGCAGCTATAAAAACTGTAATTGTTTTACCAGAACCAACGTCTCCTTGGATTAATCTTTGGGTAGGATAATTTTTATTAAAATCAGAATAAATTTCATTCACTATTTTTTTTTGATTCGAAGTTAATTGAAAAGGAATTTTATTAATCATCTCTTTGACATAACTTATATTACATTTTAAAGGTTGTTTGAGAGGTAATTGTTTTATTTTATAAAACCATCTTTTTATTATAACAAAAGCTTCTTCGTATTTAAATCTTTGAATGGCTTTATTTAACATTTGTTTATTTTGAGGAAGATGCAAATTTTCAAAAGCCTTTTGTCTACTTATTAAATTATATTTTTTTAAAATTGTTGCGTTTAGAGTTTCTTTTATTTGCAATTGAGAATTTTGAAAAACTTTCTTTATTAATTGTTGCAATGAATAATCAGGGATACCTTTTAATTTATAAATAGGTTTAATTTTACTATCTATATTAGGTTCTGTAGATAAAAAAGAAGCTATAATCGTATTATATTTATGATAATATATACCTTTAATAAAAATTTTTTTATTTAATTGGATAATTTTTAAAAAAAAATTATTAAAAATAATTACTTTTAAAATAGTATTTGCATCAGTTAATATCTGAAAAATTTTTGTTTTTTTTTTAAATGAAAATCGAGAAATAACAGGTTTTGTTATTATCAAGCCATATAATTTAATTTCTGTTTTATCAGGTATTAAAGATAATTTAGACAAAACAAAATTTTCATATGTTTTAGGTTTTTTTAAAACTAATTCTTTTAAATTATTTATATTATTTTTTATTAATTTAGGGTATAAATCGGATTGTCTAAAAATGTCATCTAAATTAGTTATCATTAATTGCCTCGTTTATTAAATTTTATTATTTTATTTATACAATTATTCTGCATTATAGAAGATATTGAAAAATAAATTATAATGATATTATTTTCATATATTAATGAAAAAATTTACAGTATTCTTTTCAAAAATAAACATTAAAATATCTGAATTTCTATAATAAATTATAACATAATTTAAATTTTTATCTTCTTACTTTTTTTAATTATTATATTAATCATAAAGAAAAAAAGAAATTTGATTATCAAATTTCTTTTTTATTAAGATTTTTTTCTAAAAAAATATTTACAAAAAATTATAATTAATACAAATTTTAACCAAGAAAAATTTTGTTGAATAAAAGAAAATACATCAGACAAAGAATTATCAAAATTCATTTGTTTTGTTTTATAATTTTTGATAAAAAATTTTATTTTTTCGTATATTTGTTCTTCGCTTATATTTTCTTTTTTTAATTCATCTTGAACAATTAAAACGGCTCCTTTTTGAATTAACTCTATTTCTTGATTAGAAATACTTTTATCTGGAAATTCTTTATCTACTATAACATATCTATTTATATCATCTAATATCTTTTTATTTAAATTATTCTCTATATTTTGAATTTGTTTTTTAATTTCTTCATCCAAAATATTTATTATTTCATCTAATTCAAGATCTTGATAAAATAATTCTTTTTGGGTTTTTTGTTTCAATATATCTATGATTTTATCTTTATATAAATTAAAATTAATATTTAAGTTTTTTAATATAGAAACCCATTTGTCATTAAAAATTATTTGTGTACAATTATCCTTAATTTTATTAATTTGATCCTTAATATCTTTCAAAGAATAATTAGATTCTTGAATAAAATAATCATAAACAATATCATGAATTTGTGTTCTAATTTGTTTTATTTCGTCATAGCTAAATATTTTCTTATTAAAATTTATTTTATCGGTTAAATAAATAATTTGTTCTTCCAAAGACATATTTTTTTCTTGTTTTAATTTATATCTCATAAACGAAATAATTTCTTGTTTTATTTCGTCTAAAGAAAAGTGATTATTTTGTTCTAAAGTTTCCTTGACCTTTTGTTCAATTTGTTCTATTAATTTAAAAGAATCTTCCGAAATATTCAAATTTGAATTTAATGTAATAACATTATAAATATCATCAACTAATTGATTTTTTATTTTATCTATATACTCTAATATTTTTTGTTCAAATAATTTCTCATTATTTTCAGTATTTTGACTGATTTCTAACAATTGTTCATTTAAAACATTATCTAATGCTAAAAAATGAAACTTATTTTTATATTTATTCATTAATTCATCAATTTGAATTTTATTATTTTTGATTTTTTCTATATCCCAAATAAAATAAATTTTTTTTATTTTATTTTTAATAGCTTTAGTTAAAAGTTCTTCTAAAGTAGAAATATTTTTTACAACTTCCATTTGAGGACTATCTGGTTCTTGTATAAAATAAAAACCCATCAATTTATCAGGTAAAGGATTTTCTGAAGAATAAAACATTTTTATTTTGTCTAATTGATTTGAATCAATATCTACTTCTATTGCTTCTGTTGTAGCGTCTTTGTTATAAACTAATTTATTATTTTGTAAATAACCCTTTTGAATGAATTGGAAATATTTTTTTTCTTCATCGGTAAAAAAACTATCTACAAAAAGATGTTTTATAGGAGTATTTTTATACTCTTTTATGTCTAATAATTCATTTACATCATGTTTTATATGTTCATGTTCATCCCAATTAATAATATTTTTCTTATTTGTTAACCTATCCATTATTAATTGCAAATCTATTGGTAAAATATTTAAATGTTTATGTTTTAAAATCGCAGTTGCAGTTGCTTGTTCGAAGATTTCTCCTAATTTTCTAGGAGTTCTTAATTCATTTAAACCAGAATTTATTATTGTTTTTGAAATTTTTTCCAAATATTTATAAGCTCTAATATCTAAATTATACTTTTGAGAAATAATTTTTAAATAAAGAACTATATCATTTTCTTCCCAAAAATCAACTTCAATCAACTTATTAAAACGACTTAAAATAGAATTATCAATATCATCTTTGAAATTAGTTGTTGCAATGACAAAAACTGGTTTTTCTGGATCTGAATAGATACCTTCTATTTGTGATAAAAAAGCAGTAATAATATTACCATGATCAGAATTCAAACCATCACTATGACGTTTTTTAAAAGCTACTTCACATTCATCTATTAAAATTACGCTTGGAGAATGTTTTCTAGCTTCATCAAAAAGATTTTTAATTAATCTTGGTCCTTCGCCAACATATGTTTTAGAAAAATCAGAAGATGTTACGGCAAAAAAAGGTAATCCTGCTTCTTTAGCGAAAGCTTCAGCTAAAAAAGTTTTTCCTGTTCCTGGAGGTCCATATAATAAAATACCTTTAGGAGTCTTTCTACTGCCCATAGATTTATATAAACTTAAATTTTTTAATTGTTCTACGGTTTCTTTTAATTGTTCTTTAACTACTGTATTACCTATAACATCTGAAAAATCATGCAACTTATCTGTTTTTCTTGCAAAAGTTTTAACATTATTCATTTCATTATTTGCTTTAGATTCTTGATTTTGTTTCATTTCTGTAAAAAATCCTATAGTTTCTTTATGAAGGCGTCCTACATAAGACATTGCTGACGAAATTAAAGAATTATACATTTGAGTATTTAGCACAAAATATTCTATTCTATCTTTGGATCGTTCTAATTTATTTTTTAATCGATCTACACGCGATATTTGTCTTCGAATATCATTATTTAATTCTTCTTTTTCATCTTCTTGTAAAATTTTATTTCTTATTATTTGTTTTCTTTGATTCGTAAAATTTGATTCTAAATTAGACAGTTTTTGTGATGTTTCAGTTATAAAGTTGTCTTTTAGCAATACTTGTTCTTTCAAATCTTTCAATTCTAATTTGATTTTCTCAATTTCTTCATTTAAAGCTTTTTTTTGCTGTTCAGATAACAATTGATTTTGAATTAACTCTTCTGTTTTTTGGTTTAACTCTTTATCTTTTTGATCTATTTTTTTTGCCAAAATATCTATTTCGTTATTTTTTTCCTCGATATTCTTTTCCAAATTTAGAATTTGTTGTTCACTTCTTTCAATAATAATATTTTGTTCTTCAATAGTTTTTCTAAATTGGTCGATTTTTTGTTGACTTATTTCTAAATCATTTTCTAATTTTGAAAGATTTTCTCTATTTTCTTTTATGTTTTGTTTCAATATTTTTATTTCGGCTTCGCTTAAAGTTTTAATTTTAATAATCTCTTCTTCTTGTTTTTCTGATTTATTTCTTAAATTTTGAATTTCTTCTTTATATTGAATTAAAAATTTTTCTTTTGAATATAATTTCGTTTTTAATTCTTTAATTAATTTTTCATTTTGGGAGATATTATCTCTTAAATTTTTTATTTCTTGTTCTGATAAAGATTTATTATTCAAAAGTTCTGTTTTTGATTCTTGCAATAATTTATCTACTTCTTCAATTCGATCACTTAAAGAAATTATAACTTCTTCTTTTATTCTTATATCTGTTTCTAAATTTGAAATTTGATTTTGTTGTTGTTTTATAATATTTTGTTGTTCTTGGATAGTCTGTTTAAAACTTTCGATTTTATTTTCAGCAACATTTAAATCATTTTGCATTTGACTTAAAGTTTCTATTTGTTTATCAATTACATTTTGCAATTCTTCTCTTTCTTTTTCACTCAATTGTTTAATATCAATAATTTCTTTATTTTTATATTGTAAATCCATAATTAAATTTTGGATTTGTTCTTGATTACTAGATAAAATTAATTCTTGCAAATGAAATTGTCGAATTAAATCTTGTTTGTCTTCTATAAGTTGTTCGATTTCTCTATTTAATCTTTTTATCGTTGAGTCAGTCAACGTTTTATTATTTGCAATCTCATCTTTTTTTTCATTTAATTCTTTATTTATTTGTTCAATATTATTATTTAAAGATTTAATCTCATTTATATTATCTTCGATATCCATAGACAATTTTTGAATTTTTTCATCTTTTTTTTGCAACAATTGTCTATTTTCTTCGATAGTAACACTTAATTGATCAATAATATTTTGACTTGAAATTAGTTTTTGTTGTAAATCATTCAATCTATCAATTTGTTTTTGATTATTTCTTTGAAATTCTTCTCTTTCTTCGCTTCTTAAAGTTTGTATTTCAAGAATAATTCGATTATTTTCTTTCGATTCAATTATTAAATCCTGAATTCTTCTTTGATTTGAGTTGATAATAGCTTCATTATTTGCTAAGCTTTCTTTATTTCGCTCAATCAATCTATTGAAATAAGCTTTTTGTCTTGCAAAATTTTTTCGTTCTTCTTTATTTAATAAATTATTATTATTTAATTGATCATCCAATTCTTTTATTGTTTTTCTAGAATTTTGTATTTGATTTCGTAAACGCAAAATAATGTTATCTCTATCAGAAATAAATTTGGTCAATTTTATAATTTCTGACTCTTGTTGCCTAATCTTTTGTTCTTGTTGTTTAAATACAACATCATAACTATTTATTTTTTGTTGCAAAGCCAAAATTTGATTTTCTATTTCATCAGTATTTTCTTGTTTTTGAGAATTAATTTGTTTTTTATCCTTTAAAATCATAATTTCTTCAAAAGTATCTACTAAAAATTCAATATATTTTTTAGATACAAATTCAATATTAGATGGCGACCATGTTTTCCAAAAATTTCCTTTTAAATCTTGAAAATTTTTTTCTTTATGTTTTAAATATGTATTATAATTTACAAAATCTGCACTATTGCCTACAAAAACAAAAACATATTCATTTACATCAAAAATAGTTTGAGCAATTGTATTTTCAAATTCGTTTATTAAATTATATCTGTCCAATAATTTAATCTTTTCTTCTAAATTTTGGTTTTTTGGAAGATTATAATAAGGTTTATCAAATTCTTCCAATATTTTAATCAAAACTTTTTCTAATAATTTTTCATTCGATAATTTTGGGAATTTTTGTTGCAATGTATGAATAATAGGGTAATTCATATATTTTAGCTTGTTATTATCATTATTAATATTACTAATAGCATTTAACGACTTAATATAATGGAATATTATCAATATAATGATAATATCTAAAAATATTTTGCCTTTTATTTTCATTATTCCAAAACTTTCTAATAAGATTATTTCAATTTTAGTTAATAATAATAAAAGAATTTTTGTTTTTTTATATTTTATTAATTTTTTTTATTTCAAAGATAATTAAAATTTTTTTTATATTATTACGTTCTGAAAAGTCCAAAAAACATTTATTTTTAATTTTAAATTATTAATTTAATATAAATAACTAATAATTTTTTATAAAAAAATTTTTTCTATTTATTTCATTGAATAAATAGAAAAAAAAATTTTATTTTATATTAGACAATTGTTCTAATATTATTTTAGTGATATCTTGGATTGACTTTTGATTATCTTCTACTTTGATTTCTACTAATTTATTCATTTGTTGATAATAATCTATTAAAGGCAAAGTTTCTTTTTTATAAACTGATAAACGTTTTTTAAAAGTATTCAAATTATCATCTTTTCTTTGAACTAAATAAGTATTATCATTATTACAAAAACCATATCTCTCAGGAGATCTATTTTCTTTATGATAAATTTCTCCACATTGAGGACAAACCATTCTACCCATCACTCTTTTTTCTAATATTTTTTCGCAAACATTAAAATAAAAAACTTTAGTTAAAAAAATATTTCTTTTATGAAATTCTTCGGTCAAAAAATATGATTGATGTAAATTACGAGGATAACCGTCTAAAATAAAACCTTTTTGAAGATCTTCTTGATTAAAATATTTACTTATCATAGAATTAGTTATTTCGTTAGGCACCAATAGCCCTTTATTAATATAAGATATGACTATTTGACCTAATTCTGTCTTATTTTTTAAATTTGTGCGGAAAATATCTCCTATAGAAATATGACGAATATTAAAATGTTTAGCTAAAATTAAAGATTGAGTGCCTTTACCCGAGGCCGGCGGGCCTATTAAAATTATATTCATTTTTACAACCTTATATTATAAATGAAATTTTTCTTTCGAAATATAAAAAATAAAAAAGGATTTTTTATTATTTTTAATAAAAATTATCATTTTAAATAATTATTATTTTTATTATAAATTTATAAAACATATTATAAATCTTAAACACGATAAAAAACTAAAATTTTAAAAAATTCAACTATAAATAAAATGTAATACTAAAATTTATCAATATATGAGTTAATATAAAATACAATGCGAGATAAATATATTATAACAAATTTAAAAAATATTTTAAACTGAAAATCCAAAACAAAAATAAAAATAAATTTGCTTATTTAAAATATAAAAATTGAAAAAATTATTGAAGCAAAATATATTATCATATTTATCAAAAAATTTTATTCATTATTGTTATATAATAATAATGAATAGGTATAATATTTCATTATTTAATAAAGTGAATTTTATAATCTATTTTTTTATAATTTTGAAAAATTTAAAATTAACAAAAATATTTGAAATCAATAAATGAAAATAATAAAAGAAAGATATTGAAAAAAATAACATGATTAAAAAAATATTTGAATCTAAAAAAAATATTATTATTTTTGCTTCAACTTGTTTTTTATTAACATCAGTTATTGCTTTTTTAACTCTTTTTTTTAATTCATCCAAAGAAGAAAATGAAACATTATCAAATACTTCGGATAATGATCCAGAAAATTTAATAAAAGATATCGAACAAACAGATATCGAACAACAAGAAGATATAACATCAACAAATGAAGATAAAGTGCGCAAGTAAGGGCATTTAATTTAGAGGAGATTTAGGGTTCCTTTGATATTGTTGGATAGTATATCACATTATTGGATTAACCTGAGAATGAAAGTTCAATAAGGGAAAATAGCATATCCAAAAAGCATTAATAATGCGAAATGAAGTTAAAAAGCATGAAATTCTAGGGAATTAAAGATATAAAATAATTAAAAATAATATTTTTAAAATTATTATTTTTGAATTTTATAAAAATAATTTTATTTTGGACAAAAAATTATTAAATTAAGTCTTTAATTATTATCTTTATCTAATGATTAAACTATCCTTTCTTTGAAAGAATACTTAATTTATATAAAAAAATAAAATTTTTTTAATAATAATTATTTTACCGAGATTATCCATGCAACATTTAACACTTACCCAAATTAAATAGCTACCTTGGACAAGCTAAATAAATTTAAATCGTTAAATAAATCAATTTATAAAAATGCATTTTAAATTTATATGCTTTCAGAGCTTTCATAGTACTCGTAAAAGTAATGTTTTACCTAGGAGAAGTTAATAACTTTCGCAAGGGGAAGGGAAGCAGAGGGAAAAAAATTCTTTTATTTTTTTCTAATGAAATAAAAATTATATATTAATTTTTATAAGTGAACTCGGAAAGCCGTATGCATAGGAATATGCCCGTGCGGTTTGGGCGAGGGTTTAATATCAAATAATATTTTTTTAATTAATTTTTTAATTAATAAAGATATAAAAATATGATATATTCTATTCGCATGAAAACAATGTTGAACCAGAAAAGCAAGATTCTGAAAATTTATTAAAAAAAATTTCAAATAACAAAATTACCAAAAAAATTTCACAAATTTTATACAAAAAAGGCGAAAAATTCATAGAGGCGCAAATAAATTCTATAAATACTCAAAATAATTTCTTTAAAAAAAACAAAAAAAAAAATTAATTTAATCATTAAATAAATTCAAAAAATGCTTTAGAATAATTCATTTTTAAATATATAGAATGCTATAAAAAGATAATTTTATAACTTATCAAAATTAAAAAATAAAAAAACTAAAAATTATTTCATAAATTTTTAGTTTTTTTATTTTATAATAACAAATATTATTTGAATAATATTTGTTATTATAATATAATAAATACTATATATAATTTTTTTATATATTTCAAAATTAATTGTCTGAAATAATAAAATTTTTTTATACAAAATAATTCATATGAAAAAAAATCAAAAAATAAATATTCTGATATATTAGAAAGGAAAGTATTGTTTATAATAAACTAAAGATAAATGGGAGAAGAAAAACAAAATTGGTTATATTTTATTTTTTTATTTTCTTTTTGCTTTTTTTTAATAGGGACTTTCATTTATTTTTTTGTTAAAAAAAAAATAAAAAAACAAATACAACAAGCAAACGAAAACATTAAAAAAAAAATATTACAATCTCAATTTATTTCAGCAAAAATTATTGCAGAATCTGAAAAAAAAATTGCTTTATTAAGAAAAGAAGCAGAACATGATCTTAATCAAAGAAGAAATATAATTATCAATTTAGAAGAAAAAATTATTCATAAAGAAGAATTACTAACTTCAAGATTTAAATATTTAAACGAAAAAGAAGAATCTTTATATAATAAAGAAAAAAAAATAGATGTTAGTAAAAAATATTTAGAAGAAATGCAAAATCAAATCAAAAAAACACTAATACAACAACAAAATAAATTAGAAGAAATTTCAAATTTAAGTCAAAAAGAAGCCAAAGAAATCATTTTACAACAAACTAAAGAAAATTCTTATAAAGAAATAATGAATTATGAAAAAGAACAAGAAAAGGAATATAAATTTAAAATCAAAACAAAAGCAAAACATTTATTAGTCTTAACAATGCAAAAATTATCTAAAGAAATTGTAGATACACATAATACAAGTACAATTTTTTTAGAACAAGATGAATTTAAAGGTAAAATCATTGGTAAAGAAGGTCGTAATATAAGAGCTTTTGAAGTTATTACAGGAGTAGATTTAATAATAGATGATAATCCTAATACAGTGATTTTAAGTTGTTTTGAACCTATTAGAAGAGAAATTGCCAAAAGAACTTTAGAAAATTTAATCATGGATGGAAGAATAACTCCTGCAAGTATTGAAAAAATATTTGCAAAAACATCTTCAGAAATTGACGAATTTATCCAAGAAATAGGTGAAGAAGCTATTTATGAAGCGAAAATAGGATTTATAGATGAAGAATTAATTAAATTATTAGGAAAATTAAATTTTCGAACAAGTTATGGCCAAAACGTTCTAAATCATTCTTTAGAAGTGTCTTTTTTAGCAGGAATTTTGGCAGCTGAAATAGGCGAAAATGAAGTACTTGCTAGAAGAGCAGGGCTTTTACATGATATAGGAAAAGCTTTAGATTATCATATAGAAGGAAGTCATGTCAAAATAGGTGTAGATCTAGCGCTTAAATATAAAGAACCCCCAGAAGTTATTGATTCTATTGCCTCGCATCATGAAGATCAAGAACCTACTACTTTAATAGCTGTTTTAGTTGCAATAGCTGATACAATTAGCTCTGCCAGACCGGGAGCTAGAAGAGATTCGATTAATAATTATATACAAAGAATCATGCAATTAGAAAATATCGCTAATAGTATTCAAGGAGTTGAAAAAGCTTATGCAATTAAATCCGGGAGAGAAATAAGAGTTATCGTAAAATCTAAAGAAGTGAATGATTTAAATACTTTTATAATAGCTAAAAAAATCAAAAAACAAATTCAAAAAAATGTACATTACAACGGTTCCATTAAAATCACAGTTATAAGAGAAATTAGAGCAATTGATAT
Organism: Columbia Basin potato purple top phytoplasma; assembly: GCF_028595955.1. GTDB lineage: Bacteria > Bacillota_I > Bacilli_A > Acholeplasmatales > Acholeplasmataceae > Phytoplasma. The sequence goes on along the minus strand of NZ_JANHJP010000002.1, from coordinate 63,148 downwards.
AGCCGAAGTTAATAATAATTAAGGAGTTCAAAATATAATTATGAAAATTCTTTTTATAGGCGATATTTATGGCAGAACAGGCGTCGAATATTTAATAGAAAAAATAAACTTCTTAAAAGAAAAATATCAATCAAATATAATTATTGCAAATGCTGAAAATGTTGATAATGGTAAAGGGCTAGATTATAATAATTATAAAGATTTAATTATGTCTGGAGTTGATATAATGACGATGGGCAATCATACTTTTCATAATAAATCTATTAAAAATTTTATTTTATCCTCTAATATAATTAGACCTGTCAATCTACTAGATGATAAAAAAAATATTGGCAATGGTTATAAAATAATAAAACATAAAAATAAAAGAATTCTTATAATGAATGCGTTGGGGCAAGTATTTATAAATAAAGATAACTTAGAATGTCCTTTTAAAACAATTGATCACGTTTTAAATATTTGTCATCAAAAATATGATTATTCTTTTTTAGATTTTCACGCTCAAGCAACAAGTGAAAAAATAGCTTTAGCTCATTATTTTGATGGTAGAATTGATGCTATTGTTGGTACACATACTCATGTTCAAACTAATGATGATAAAATATTACCAAAAAAAACACTCTATATTACTGATGTAGGAATGATAGGACCATATGAAGAAGTTATTGGGAAAGATAAAGATATTATTATAAATAATTTTATTAATAAAAAAAATAGAAAAAAACATCAAATTGCAAAAGGCAAAAGACAATTAAATGGTATTTTGTTAACTTTAGGGAAACACAAACAAATTAAAAAAATAAATTTTAATGAATAATTTTATGTAATAAAAAATATTCATTAAAATTTCATTTCAATGGAGAAATATGAAAAAAATAATAGTTATATCAGGGCCAACAGCATCCGGAAAAACTGATTTATCTATTGAATTAGCTATTTTTTTTCAAGGAGAAATTATAAATGCTGATTCAGTTCAAATTTATAAAAAATTTGATATAGGTTCTGCTAAAGCAACTGCTGAAGAACTCGAAAAAGTAAAACATCATTTACTAAATAAAATCGAACCAGAAGATAGTTATAATATTTATAATTTTCAAAAAGATGTTCGCTCATTAATAACTCAAATTAAGACTCCTTTTTTAGTAGGTGGTAGTGGTTTATATATTAAAGCAGCTCTTTTTGATTATGAATTAATACCTGAAAATAAATCATTACATCATATAATTCAAACAAATAATTTATCCATAAAACAAATATTGCAAACAATTAAACAAAAAGATCCTGATTTAATTATAGATACAAAAAATCATCGTCGTATTATAAGCGCTTATAAACAAATAATACAAAATAATTTAAGATCTCAAAAAACAGGTAAAAATATTCCTTTATTCGACATTTTATTTTTTTATTTAGATACTCCTAAAAATATTTTAAAGGAGAGACTCGTGTTAAGATTAGAACAAATGTTGAAAAAAGGATTTATTGAAGAAGTAGAATATCTTATGCAATATTATCCTAAAGCGAGTTTAAATATTATAGGTTATCGGGAAATAAAAGACTTTTTAGAAAAAAAAATAAATTTAAAAGATGCTAAAAATTTAATTATTCGAAATTCTTTAAAATATGCTAAAAGACAAAAAACATGGTTCAAAAATCAAATTCCATCTTTACAAATAATAAATACTTTAAATGAAAATTGGAAAGAACAAATATTTCAAAAAACACAAAAATTTTTAAAAAAGGAATAGAAAAAAAGAAAAAATAATGATTAATACAAATGATTTTAAAATAGGCCAAACTATTAAATTAAATAACAATGTTTATCAAATTATAGATTTTCTACATGTTAAACCTGGAAAAGGTAGTGCGTTCGTAAGAAGTAAATTAAAAAACTTAAAAGATGGTTATGTTATTGAACATATTTTTAATTCGGGTATTAAAATTGAAAAAGCAATAGTAAACAAAAAAAAATTACAATTTTCTTATATTTTAGATAACAAATATATTTTTTTAGATACTGATACTTATGAAGAATTTGAAATACCAAAAGATAAATTAAAAAATATCATTAAATATTTAAAAGAATATATGTTAGTCGACATTATATTCGATGATAAACAAGAAATTTTAGGAGTGTCTATTCCTGATAAAATTTCTTTTAAAATAATTAAAACCGATTCTTTCACAACATCAAACAACACCCGAAAAACAACTTCTTATAAAGAAGCTACTTTAGAAACTGGTTTTGAAGTGAAAGTTCCTATTTTTATCGAACAAGGAGAAAAAATTATTATAAATACCGAAACAGGTCTTTATGTTTCAAGAGATGTTGAAAAATAATTTTAAAAAACCTTTCTAATATGAATAAAAAATGAATTATATTTTTTTTATTCATATGATATAATAAAGGTAGTTATTTCGAAATTTAAATTTTCAACTAAAAAACGAAGGAGTTTCACTAAACTTATAATTTTATGACAACAGACCCGACTATAATAAAAATTTTTTTAATTATTTTCTTAGTTTTATCAAATGCTTTTTTTTCCTCTATTGAAATAGCTTTAGTTTCTTTAAGTCAAAATAAAATTGATTCGGAAGTGAAAAAAGGTATTCAAAGAGCTGTTGGAATAAAAAAATTAAAAGAAAAACCTAATTTTTTTTTATCGGTTATTCAAATAATAATTCATATTTTAACTTTTTCCCAAGGTTTCTTAATGAATTCTCAAATTCATAATTTGCCAAATATTCAAAAATATGCTATTGAAATATTAGTTATTTTCTTTTCTATTATTTTTGGCGAATTAATACCTAAAAGAATTGCTTTAGCTTTTCCTTTAAAAACAGCTTATTTATTTATTGGTGTTTTTAATATAATTTGTTTTTTCACAAAACCTTTTGTTTGGATATTTAATCAAATTAGTAATTTTATTTTATTAATATTTAGAATTGATACTACTGTGCCAAAAGATATTGTCAATGAAGATGAATTAAGATTATTGCTTACTTCTTCCTATAAAACAGGTATTATTAATAATAATAGAAAAAATATGATTCAAAATGTTTTTGATTTTGATGGAACAATAGTTTCTGATATTATGCGTCATAGAACAGAAATTATAGCTATAAAATCTGATATGACTAAAGATGAAATTATAGAATTTATTTCTAACAAAAAATATACTAGATTCCCTGTATATGAAGAAAATATTGATAAAATAATAGGTATTATCCATGTTAAAGATATTTTTAAAGGTTTAATCGCAGAAGAGAGAGTAAATCCTAACAATATAAATAAAACTTTTGATATCAAACAATTTTTACGTAAACCTTATTTTGTTATTGAATTTCAAAATATTAGCGAATTATTTAAAGAAATGCAAATAAAACAAAATCATATAGCAATTGTTGTCGATGAATACGGTGGCACTTCTGGAATTGTAACTATTGAAGATGTAATTGAAGAAATTTTAGGAGATATTCAAGATGAATATGATAAACAAACAAATGAAATTCTTAAAGTTTCTGATAAAGAATACATAATTCAAGGAACAACTCATTTACATGAAACAGAAGAATATTTAAAAGCTGATTTGCCTGTTGAAGATTATGAAACTTTAAGCGGTTTTATTCTAGGACAATTGAAAAGAATGCCTGATAAAAATGAAAAAATTAAAATTTTATATAATAATTGGCAATTTGAAGGTTTAAAATATGATGGCTTAGTTATTAATACGGTACGTATTACTCATATATAATCATTATTTAAATTAAAAATTTAATATTTATTTTTGGAAAAATTTTTTTAAATTTTTGAAATAAAATTCAAATTAGAAAAGTTTAAATAAAATTGGAAAAACTATTTCCTCAATCATCTTTAGAATTGTTAGAAAAAAAATTACAAACTAATTTTAAAGAAGGTTTAACAGAAGAACAAGTAGATAAAAAAATCTTAAAAAATGGTTTAAATAAATTACAAGAACCTAATAAAAAAAATTTATGGAAAAAATTTTTTTACCAATTCAAAGATTACTTTATTTATATATTATTAATCATTTTTTTGATTACTTTTTTAATAGGATTGATTGAAAATAAAATAGAAGAATTAATAGAAAGTATTTTAATTTTAATCATTATTTTAGGTAATGCTTGTTTAGGTTTTTTTTACGAAATTCATAAAGAAAACTCTTTATTTCTAATAAAAAAAAATACAAAAACTTATGCTAAAGTTTTAAGGAATAAAGAATTAAAACTTATTTTTAAAGAAAAAATAGTTATAGGAGATATTATTTTTTTAGAAACAGGAGATATTGTACCTGCAGATTTAAGACTAATTGAAACTCATAATCTAAAAGTTAATGAATCTATTTTAACAGGTGAAACATTATCTATAGAAAAAAAGAGTAATATTATACAAAAAAAATTTCTTTTAATTGATTCCCCTAATTTAGTTTTTATGGATACCACTGTTATATCTGGGCGAGGTCAAGGAGTTGTTATAAAAACAGGAATGGAAACTCAAATAGGGAAAATAACTAAATTAATTAAAGAACAAAAAAAAGAAAAAACTCCTTTAGAAAAAAACATTCAACAATTATCTAAAATATTAATTTTTATTATTCTGATCTTTACTATTTTAAATTTGATTTTGAATTTATTTAAATATTATCTAAATAACGAATATAAAATAAATATCACAATAATTAAACAACTTTTTGTATCTTCTATTATTTTAGCTGTGGCCATTATTCCTGAAGGTTTACTAGCTATCATAACTATTATTTTAGCATCAAGTATCAAAAGATTAATTAAAAAAAACGCTATTGTTAAAAATTTAAAAACTTTAGAAACTCTAGGTTCTATTAATATTATCTGTACTGATAAAACAGGTACTTTAACTCAAAACAAAATGACTATCAAGCAATTATACCTTAATAATAAAAAAATAGAAATCAATTATAATTGCATATTAGATCAAAATATAAAAAAATTTATTACTTATGGTATTTTATGTAATAATAATTTTCTTTATTCACAAGAACTCAAATCTCAAAGCAAAACAAACTTTTCGTTTGATCCCGTTGATCAGTCTTTTATAGATTTAGGATATTCATTAAATTTAAACATTTATCAAATTCAAAAAAATAACAAAAAAATAAAAGAACTTCCTTTTGATAACAATAAAAAATTTATGATGACAATTCATCAAAAAGACAATAAAAAATATTTGATAATAAAAGGAGCTGTTGAAATTTTATTTAATTTATCATCTTTTATCCAATATCACAAAGACATTATCGATAAAAATGAAATAAATATTATACAAATAAAAAAAGATTTAAATTTAATGTTATCAGAAGGTTATAAAGTTATAGGTATTGCTTATGTAAAACTTGATCCTTTTATTAATTATGATTTAAATAATTTCAATCTTGAACAAATATTAAATAAAATAAATAAAAAAATTATTTTTTTAGGAGCTTGTGGTATAGAAGATCCAATACGTTCTGATATTTTAGCTACAATTGAAAAATGTCAAAAAGCTTTTATAAAAATTATTATGATAACAGGAGATCATATTCAAACAGCCATTAAAGTCGCTTCAGAATTAAAAATTTTTAATCCTTCTAAAGATTTAGTTATCGAAGGGAAAACATTAGATATTTTAAGCGAAAAAGAATTAGATGATAAATTGACTTCAATTAAAGTTTATGCTAGAACTAATCCTGAACATAAATTAAAAATTATTAAAGCTTGGCAAAAAAAAGGTCAAATTGTTGGAATGATAGGAGATGGTGTTAATGATGCTCCAAGTATTAAAAAAGCTGATATAGGTATTGCAATGGGTATCTCAGGAACTGATATCACTAAAGAATCCTCAGATATTATTTTAACTGATGATAATTTTCAGACTATAACAAATGCTATCGAAGAAGGTAGAAATATTTTCGATAACATAAAAAAAATTATTATCTTTTTATTAAGTTGTAATATTGGAGAAATTATTGTTATTCTATTAAATACTTTGTTTGGAAGTATCTTTTTTAATAAAAATTTTATTATTTTAAATACTTTACAAATTCTTTGGATTAATTTAGTAACCGATTCCTTAGTAGCTATTGCTTTAGGATTAGAATTACCTGAAAAAAATATTATGACAAGAAAACCACGTGTAATTAAAGCATCTTTATTAAATAAAAAAATAATTTGGAAAATTTTAAATGAAGGCATAATTATCGGTTTAGGAGCGTTTATAGCTGCTTTAATAGGATATCAAATAAATAAAAATAATCAACCTAATCAATATGGACAAACTTTTGCTTTCATGGTTTTATCTTTATCTCAATTAATTCATGTATTCAATTTAAGAAGTTTGGATAAATCTATTTTTCGTTTAAGAACCAATTTCTATTTAATAATTTGTTTTATTATTAGTTTATTTTTACAAATAATTATTTTTATAATACCTTTTTTTAGAAAAACTTTTAAATTATCTCCGTCTTTATCTTTTTTAGACGTAATTATTATTTTTGGATTTTCAATAATACCTTTAATTATTGTAGAAATAAAAAAAATAAGGAAAAAAATAATTAACTAATTAACTAAAATAATTTCAAAATTCAATTATTCAAATTAATAACAAAAATATTTTTTAACAATGGCGAGTTACTTTATTTCAAATATTTTAAATATTTATATTATAATTGAATAGTATTATAATTACAAATAAAGGAGTAGTACTCAAGTAGGTTATAAGAGGCGTCCCTGCTAAGGACGTAGTCCAAATATTGGTGCAAGGGTTCGAATCCCTTCTACTCCGCCATTTTTTTAAAAAAATAAAAATTTCATTTTCATAAAATAAAATATAAAAAAATTATTTTGATAATTTTTTTATATTTTATTTTGTATTTGAAGGAATATTAGACAATTTTTTTTAAACTCAACCAAATTTTATATATTAAAATAGATAATTTTTTTTAATATAACAATATACTCAAAATTTCAAAAAGAAAGAAAATATTTTTATGCATATTAAAACAATTAGAACATTTGAAAAAAATCATAAAATATCACATGAACAATGGTTAAAAATTTTCGATGATATCCGTTATACCCCTTCTTCTTTTGATTTACAACCTTGGCGTTTTTTTATAATCGAAAGTGAACAAAATAAAAACAAATTAAAAACAATTTTACAAGGGAATGCAATACAATTAGAAACTAGTTCTGCTATAGTTTTAGTATGCGGTGACTTAAATAAAAAAAATTCAAGTCAATACATTTATAATCAAAAATATTTAAATAAAGAAATAGATAACGAAACAAAAGATATTATCATTCAAAAAATAAAAAACCATTATAATCAAATGAATACTCAAAAATTACAAAATGAAATTTTTTTGGAATGCGGCATTATTTCTTTAAATTTAGTTTTAACAATGCAAAATTTAGGATATAATTCGTGTTTTATGGGAGGTTGTCTTTTTGAAAAAATTAATGATCTCTTCCAAATACCTAATAATTATGCTCCAATCATTTTAATTGCCGTAGGCAAAACTGAAAAAAAAATTATAAAAAAAGAAAAAAAAATTAAGCTAAAACCTAATGAATTAATATCTTTTTTATAAAAATAATATATTCAAAATAAATTTTTTTATATCTATTTAATTAAAAAAAGTATTTACAAAAATAAAAAAAGATCATAATTAGAATTATGATCTTTTTTTCAGATTAATCTTTATTTTCATTATTATTTATTATTAATAATATTGATAGGTTTTTTATAAGCCCAACGCAAAACAATAGGTAAAATAACTAAAATAGAAATAATCAAATTATAAATAAATGCTACAAAAATCAAAAAAGAAAATCTAACTAAAGGACTGAAAGCCATAAAAGGTAAGAAAATATACATATAAACTGCAATGAATGGATTTATATCCCATCCTCCCGTTATATTGAACCAATCAACTTCTTTCAAATGACGTAATGTTTTTGCTGATAATGTGACAGACTTAATATCTGAAGATTTCATTATTGAAATTTCAGAAAATATGAAATTATAACCTGAAGATTTAAGCAACAGCAATAGAAATGAGCTTAAACAAAAGATTGAAAACACTTGAATTATAACGAATAAAAAACCTTCAGCAAAAAAAATTTTAGCAATATTTTGACCATTAGAACCTAAAGCCCTTAAAATACCTATTTTTTTACTTTGTAATTTAGCGCTCATGTTAAAATATAAAAAATTAATTACACAAGGAATTAATAAAAACCCAAAATAAAATCGAAAACTTGTAACAAAACCTAGAAATAATTCAACTTTTTCGAAACCTTCTGCTAATTCGAATGGATAATATTTCGATTGCTCCAATAATGTATTAATATGTTTAATTAAACTTGGAACTTCAAAATATTTATAAGGGATAACATATAAACCCATTATTATGCTTAATAAAATTGTAAAAAAGCCAGTTAAAACTATAGAAAAATATAACAAAGGCTTCTTATTTTGGAAACTTTTTAAAGCATTACTTAAAATAAAAGAAAAAGGTAAACCGATAGAATGAGAATAAAATTTTTGTTGTCCTCGTAAAATTTTGCTTTCATCTGTAGTTATAAAATTATTATCATCAAAAGTCTTTTTTTGAGTTAATTTTTTAATCATATCAGCCGTTAATACTTGGCCTTCCTTTAATTCTTCTTCTTCTGTTGTACTTTTTTCTTTTCGAGTAATATCAGAATGAATTAATCCATTATCTAATTCTATTATACGATCTCCATATTGATAAGCATTTAATTTATCATGAGATACTATAATAACTAATTTTTCCAAAGATAACTCTTTTAATAAATCAAAAATAATTCGACTACTTTCGTGATCAAGATTACCAGTGGGCTCATCAGCAACAATAACATGAGGATTTTTAATCAAAGCACGAGCTATTGCAATTCTTTGTTTTTGACCTCCTGATAATTCATTAATGTTTCTATATAAAAAAGAATCATCTAAATTAACTTTTTTCAAAAAATAACTAACTAAATCAATATCTACTTTTTTGCTTTGTAATTTCAAAGATAAAGAAATATTATCCAATACATGCATATCTTCTAAAAGATTAAATTCTTGGAAAATAAAACCAATCATACCATTTCTATAATTATCTAATAATTTTTGGGATAAATTACTAATATTAATTCCGTTTGTTTCGATAAAACCATAATCAACTTTATCTAAACCAGTTAAAAGATTTAAAAAAGTTGATTTACCTGAACCAGACTTGCCTAAAATAAAACACATACCTTTATCAGGTAAGGTCAAAGAAATATTTTTTAAAGCATGAGTAATAAATTTTTTTTTTGTTATATATCTTTTACTCAAATTAACTATTTTAAACATGATTAACCCTAATTATACTTTTCTCCTATTTTCTAATATAAACAAATTAAACATAAAAAACTTTATATATCTTTTTTATTGTAACATAATACTTAAAAAAAATTATTTTTATTTCAATATTTTTTTAAGTATTATTATATGAAAAAAATACATCAATAAAACATATCTTCTTCTAAAACAGATAAAAAATCCTTATTAGAAGCGTTCAAAATATAATTTTGGATATCAATATTTTTCAAAATTTGTCTTATGCTTTCTTTATTATAAGAAACATTTATAAATTTACTTAAAAATTCTTCTAAATTATCTTCTTTATGAAAGAAATCTCCTTTTAGATTTATTTCTGTTATTTGTCCTTTATCCAAAGATAAAAAAATTTCTAAATTGCCCCAATCAAATCTTTTTTTTAATTTTTTATTATATTGAGGATGTTCTTGAAAAATCCATTCTTTAGAAGAATATTTTTGAGCCATTTTTTCTATTTTTAATATTTCATCAGAAGTTAAACTATATTGTTCATTTGTTAAAGAATTATTTAAATAAGTCATTAATTCTGTTTGAGTCATTCCGTTTAAATATTGTTTTAAATTATCTACTCTTGCAGAAACACTTGAAATACCTTTAGAAATTAATTTCTCATTATCAGGAGTAATACATCTCACCATAGTATTTATATCACAATCGTAAAGAAAAGTACCATGTATAATCATTCCATTTTGATTTTTCATAAAAGCGTTACCTGATACTTTTTTACCATTTAACATAATATCATTTCTTCCGCTTAAATATAAATTAACCCCTAAATTTTTAAAAACTTCAATAATTTTAATTAAATATGGCTTAAAAGTAAAATCTTGGACTCTACAAGAAACAATAATACTAAAAAGAGGAGTTTGAGGATCATTATAAACGCACCCTCCTCCTGTTGGTCTACGAAAAAAATCAATTTTATTTTTACGCACAAAATCTAAATTAATTTCGTTTTCGATAATTTGATTCTTGCCTAAAACTATACCTTTAATTTGCCATTGAAAAAAAAATATTTTATTTTCCTTCAAAAGATTATTTAAAATATATTCTTCAAGAGCAAAATAAAAGTAAGGTTTTAAATCATTAGTCCTATTATGCTTAACTAAAATCATTTTTTTCTTTACTCCTTTTTTATTCAAAAAAATAATTTTGAAAAAGAAAGATAATTTTCTTTTTCAAAAATTTTTTTTCCAAAAAACAAAAATAATCTTTTTAAAAAAATTAAAAAAAGCCCCAAGATTTATTTTTTTTAGTATTTTCTTTAAATAAATCTAATTCTTTAATTTCTTGAATAAGTTTTTTTTGATGACTAGATAATTGAGTAGGAGTTTTTACTTTAACAATAACATAGTGATCTCCTTTACGATAAGAAGTATTTAAATAAGGAACGCCTTTGTTTTTTAATTTGAATTTAGTATGAGTTTGTGTACCTTCTGGTATTTTTAATTCAACTTCGCCATAAATAGTAGGTATATTCAATTCCTTACCTAAAATAGCATCATAAAAATCGATCCAAATAGTTGAAATAATATTTTGCTTCTCTCTTTGAAAAATATCATGAGGTCTAACTTTAAAAGTTATGTATAAATCACTATTTCTAGTATTTAAATGCCCTCCATTGCCTTGTTTGTCAAGTTGCATCGTCATTCCGTCTTCAATTCCTGCAGGAACGGAAATTTTTACTTTTTTAACATTTGAAACTCTTTGTAAACCTTTACATAAAGAACATTTCTTATGAATAGTTTTACCTTGGCCTCTACAGTAAGAACATAACTGTTTTGTAGCAATATTACCTAAAAAAGTTCTTTGATATTTAGTAATATATCCTGTGCCTTGACAATGATAACAAATTTGAATATCTGTGGGGCTTTGAGCGCCCGTACCATTACATTGATGACAATCTTCTTCAAATTCAATTTTAATTTCTTTTTCAGCGCCTAAACAAGCATCTAAAAAATCAATAACATATTCTACATATTTATCTTGAGTTTTATACTTATTATTAGTATTTTTAGTTTGTTTTTCGCCAAAAAAAGTTTCAAAAATATCATTGATACCGCTAAAACCTTGACTACTAAATCCTTGACTAAAACCTTGATTACCAAAATCATTATAATCTTGATGCCCAAAATTATCATAATCACTTCTTTTTTGAGGATTACTTAAAACTTGATAAGCTTCTTGAACTTCTTTAAATTTTTCAGCAGCATTAGATTCTTTAGAAACATCTGGGTGATATTTTTTTACAAGTTTTCTATAAGAAGATTTAATTTCTTCTTCGCTAGCATTACGTGAAACTTGTAAAACATCATAATAATCCTTTTTCATAATAAAACTCCTCTAGCTTTATATTAACTTTTATTCTTTTAATAAAGAAACCAAAAAAAGATAAATCTCTTTTTTTGGTTTCTATTTCGTTAAAAAGAAAATTATTTTTTCTCTTTAAAGTCAGCATCTACTACTTCATCTGGATTAGATTCTGTACTTGGTTCTTGTTTAGAATCATTAGTTCCTGTATTTTCTTTAGATTTTGCTTGAGCTTTTTGATAAGCTTTTAAAGCTATTGCTTGAGCTTCTTTTTCTAAAAGACTATTTTTTTCTTTAATTTCAGAAATATCTTCTTTTTTCAAAGCTTCTTCTAAATTTTTAATTTGTTCTTCCACTTTATCTTTTTCTTCTGGTTTTATTTCATCTTTTAAAGTATCTAAAGATTTTTTAGTTTGGAAAATTAAATTATTTGCTTCATTTATAGTATCAATTTTTTCTTTTTGAATTTTATCAGCTTCTGCATGTTGTTCAGCTTCTTTAATCATTCTTTCGATTTCTTCTTGAGATAAAGAACCACTTCCCGAAATAGTAATTTTTTGTTCTTTGTTAGTGCCTAAATCTTTAGCTTTAACTGAAACAATACCATTTACATCAATATCAAAAGTTACTTCTATTTGTGGCACTCCTCTTTGTGCAGCTGGGATATCATCTAAACGAAAACGCCCTAAAGTTTTATTTTCTTTAGCTAAAGGTCTTTCCCCTTGTAAAACATGAATATCCACTGAAGTTTGATTATCTTCGGCAGTAGAAAAGACTTGTTTAGCTGTTGTCGGAATTGTTGTATTTCTTTCGATTAATTTAGTAAACACATTACCTAAAGTTTCAATTCCTAAAGACAACGGAGTTACATCTAAAAGAACAATATCTTTTACATCACCAGATAAAATACCGCCTTGAATAGCAGCTCCCATAGCAACTACTTCATCAGGGTTAATGCTTTTATTCAAAGCATCTTTATTTAATTCTTTTTTCACTAAATCTTGAACAGCCGGAATTCGAGTTGAACCACCTACTAAAAGAACTTGGTGAATTTGTTCTGGTTTCATATTAGCATCTGCTAAAGCACGTTTTACAGGTATTAAACAACGATCAACTAAATCTTGAGTTAATTCATTAAATTTAGCTCTTGTTAAATTATATTCAAAATGAATAGATTCGCCGATTGAATTACCTTGATCTTGTCTTTGAATCATTGTTAAAAATGGTAAAGAAATTTGAGCAGACATAGCGCTGCTTAATTCTTTCTTAGCGTTTTCAGCAGCACTTTTTAATCTTTGCATTACAGCTTTATCTTTGCTTAAATCTACTAAATGTTCTTTTTTGATTTCTTTTAATAAGAATTCAATAATTTTATTATCGAAATCATCGCCACCTAATAAGTTATCTCCTGCAGTTGATAAAACAGAAAAGTTACCTTCTGCTAAATTCAAAATAGAGACATCAAAAGTACCTCCGCCTAAATCAAAAACTAAAATATTTTGTTCTTTATTAGTTTTATCGATACCATAAGCTAAAGCAGCGGCTGTTGGTTCATTAATAATTCTTTTTACTTCTAAACCAGCAATTTTGCCAGCATCTTTAGTAGCTTGTCTCTGAGCATCATTAAAATAAGCAGGCACAGTAATAATTACATTTTTAACTTCTGCTCCTAAATAATCTTCAGCTTGTTTTTTTAAATTTCTTAAAATCATTGCGCTGATTTCTTGAGGAGTATATTTTTTATCTTTAATATTAACTACAAAATTTTTTTCACCCATATGTCTTTTAATAGATAATACAGTATTTGGGTTAGTTAACATTTGTCTTTTAGCAACTTCTCCAACTAAAATCTCATCATTTCTAAAAGAAACGATCGAAGGAGTAGTTCTTCCGCCTTCAGAATTAATAATAACTTTAGCTTCTTTACCTTCCATAACAGAAACACAAGAATTAGTTGTTCCTAAATCTATTCCAATAATTTTATTTGTTTTCATTTGTTTCATCACTCCATTCATTGATTTTTACCATAACTGGTCTAATAACTAAATCTTTATATAAAAAACCTTTTTGCAAAACTGCTACATTAATACCGTTAGATTGATTTTTGTCTGAAATTTTCTCAACTGCATGATGCAATTTAGGATCAAAAACCTCTCCTAAAGCTTTAATTTCTTGAACACCTTCTTTTTGTAAAATATCTTTTATTTGTTGATAAATCATTTTAAAACCTAACAAAAAATTTTTTAATAAAGGTTCTTTAGGTGACATTTCTAAAACTTTTTCTAATTGTTCTAAAGGAACTAAAAGTTCAGTAATTAAACTAACAGAAGCATACTTTAAAGAATGCATTTTTTCTTTTTGAATTCTTTTTTGAAAATTATCTAAATCAGCTTGATATTTTAATTTTTCATTATTATATGATTCGATTAATTCAGATATTTGTTTTTCTAATTTTTCTTTATCTGTTTCTAATTGATGAATTTTTTGAAAAACATCTTCTTCTTTATTTTTTTGACAATCTGAATTATCTTCTTTGCTGCAAGATCTTTTATCACAAGATTCTTTTTTACAAGATCCTTTTGCCTCTTCTTGAGAACAATTATCTATATCTTTATTTGTTTTGGATTCATCGCCACAACAAAAATTATCTTTTTTAACGTTTTTTTCATTCATATTCCAATGAACTCCTTCATAAATTTATATAAAAAATTATAATTCAAATTTTATTTTTTTCATATAAATGAGATATATGAGCGGATAAATATTCTAAAATAGGTATAATTTCTTGATATTTAATTATATGAGAACTTACAATAGCTATAAAACCTTTTTCATTTTCATTAATATAATAAGGAATAGAAATAAAAATAAATTTTTTATAAGGTATTAAACTAATTTGATTAGCTAATTTACAAATAACTTCTTTTGATTCACAAAAAAAATTACTTAAATTTCCGTTTTTATTAAAAATTTCATAAATATCTTTAATAGTTTCATCTTGTTCTTCATAAGAAGTTAAAAACTTAGAAACACCATAAAAAGAAGTGCTGTTATTTAAAAAATTACGAAAAGCATCCAAAAAAAATTGTATCAATTGTTCTTGATATTGAATATATCTTTTAATTTTAATTTTAAACAGATCGCTTTGAATAATTTGAACAGCTTCATTTAAATATTTATCAACTAATAAATTATTCAAAATATCAATAATTTTTTTGAATTCATCAATTTTGAAATTTTGATACTCATCTGAAAATATATTTTTATGTTGTAAATTACCTTTATTTGTAATTATAAAAATAATAGCTTGTTCTTCATTAACTAAAACTAAATCAATCTTTTTAATTTTACTAGTTTTTAAAATATCAGGTTTTACATTAATAATCGCATGGTTAGTTAAATTACATAATAATTTTAAAACTTCTTGAATAATTTTTTCTTTATTTAAATCTTTTTTTTGAATTATTTTATCTAATAAAGATAAAATTTCCATATTTTCTTGTTTACGAGTTATCAAATTATTAAGATAAAAAATATAACCTTTTAAAGAAGGGATTCTGCCACTTGATTTATGAGTTTTTTTTAAATAACCTTTTTTATCTAATTGCATCATATCATGACGAATAGTAGCACTAGAAAAATTTAAATAAGGTATTTTAGATAATAATTCAGAGCCTATGGGTTTTTTTTCTTTAGAATAATTTTCAACAACAGCTTTTAAAATTAATCTCTCTCGATTCGAAAGCAATTTTGCACCCCTAGTGTTTATTGAGTATTTAAATTAGCAATCTAACATAATGACTGCTAATACTATTCTATTATTTTTTTTTACAAATGTCAATATCAAAATGAAATATTATATAAAAAAAATATAAAAGTAGTTTGAATTAATATATCATTAATAAGCAGAATATTTTTTTTAGATTATAAAAGCTATAAATTATCATTTCTATTTATCATATTCAACATCAAAATTATAATTTCGCAAAATATTAATTTATAAAAAATCTATCTAAATGGCAAAAATATTCTTAAAAATTAAAAAAAATTTAAATATAACTCGATTAGAAATTGGAATAAAAAAATAACTTGAAAAAAATAAATAATATATATTTATTTTTTATAAAAAATATAAAATTATCCCTATTATCTTTTTTTATTATCTTATTATTTTATTATAAATATTTATTTAACCAAAATCAAATTATTCAAAACGATTATAAAAAAAATCAAATTACACTTCAAATAACAGATAAAGATTTAAAAGAAAAAAATAAAATATTAGAAGAAGTGCAAAAAAAAATTCAAAATATTTTCGATGTATCTCAAGAAAAACCATCTTTTGTTATAAAACCTCATAAGTTTAATAAAGGAGATATAGTTTATGCTTTTACTTTAAATACTCTATCTAATATTAAACCTTTTCAAGAAGGAATAATTAGCGCAAACTATAATTTAACTGATACTGATTATTTACCTATTTCTATAAAAGGCAAAAATAATAAAATATTTTTCAATACCAAAGGAGAATTTATAGGAATTTCTTTACCACATCAAGATCCTAACGCCGAAATAAATCATATAATAACCTCTAATTCTATTTTTTATTTCACCCAATGTAAAAAAATACAAGATGAATTAAAATCATCTACTAATAAAAATGTAAATACACCAAATAAATATTATTTTTTCATTGAATTCGATGAAAATATCCAAAAAAATAAATATAAAATTTTTTTAAATCAAGAAGGATTTTTTCTAGGATTATATAATTTAGAAAATCCACAAACTTCTGTAAATTATATTTTAGAATATTTATTATTTACTTATTGTAAACAACAAATAGAAAACAAAATATTAAACACAAAAACATCTGAAATACTAGACGAAACAAATAATCCTATAAATAAACATATACTAAATCTAAATAAAATTACTTTTTTAATTAAAGTAAATTCTTCATTAAATAATATTTTTTTAAATGCAGGTTCTGGTTTTATTTTTTTTGCAGAAGAAATAAAACAAAAAAACAATGACATTATCTATAATTATTATGTTTTAACTAATAGGCATGTTTTACAAATCATTATGAAAAATCCTTCAATTCAAATTGAACTTTTAAATATTTATTTCCATTCAAAAGGAGAATTATTAGGTTTTATAAATAATAATGATTCATATGATGATATCGCTATTTTAACTTTTCAAGATAAAGACCCAAACAAATTTCAAGAAATCCAAACAATTATAAAAAAAGTTTTACCTCCTAAAAAAATCAATGTCGTTCAAGGAGAAACTGTTTATAGTATGGGTTCCCAGATGTCTCACATTCAAGCTCAAAAATTAACTTTTGATGATTTAAAAAATTATTTTTCAAAAATGGATTCATCATCTAATGAAAAATCTTATTTAGAATTTAATTTATTAAAAAAAGGCAATATTGTTTATTTTAATGAAAAAGAAATTGCTTTTGATATTCAAATTGATAATGGTAATAGTGGAGGACCTGTATTTAATATTGATGGCGAAATTATAGGAATGAATAAAAGTGTTCTGACTGATGCTAACGATGTACCAGATAAGATATCTCAATGTATAAATATTGAACATATAAAACAAATATGCAATAAAATCATCAAATTACATAAAAAAAATCCAATTACAAAATTTTTTCAAATATCATCCGAAAATTTTGATTATTTAAAAAATGAATTAAATTCTTTTCTTCCTTTTTCAGAAACAAAAATTTTACCAGGCCAAACTAAAAATAATATTACTATCTCGATTCAAGAATTATTAAATTATTTTAAAAACACAAACACAAAATCCATTAGTTCCCATTTAATAAAAGAAGAAAAAGACATTAAATTAAATATTAAATTAATTATTATTTTTCATAAGCAAGAAGAAATATTTTATTTAAACCCAAAGGAAGAAAAAATTAAAATAATATACAATGAAAACAAAAACGAAATTATTTTTCAAAAAAAGAATCAAAAAAATCTAAGTGAATTTAAATTTTATAACATTAATAATATTCGTTTTCATAATAGTCAAGAACCTTTTTTATCTTTAGAATTAACTTATCCTCATAAAACAAATAACGAGAATAATATAATAAATCAAAAACATAATGTTATGAATTTGCAAAAAATAAAAAATTCTTTAATTATTTGGAAAAAAAACGAAATAATTAGTGGTAATGGCATTATTTTTCAAAAAAAAGCTTTATCCCATGATCGTTTTTTATATTTTGTTTTATCTACTTATACACATTATAATAATAAATTCATTTCAATAATAGAATCAATCAAAAATATTTTTTCCAATGAAGTTGAAATAACTACTTTTTATGATGAAAATTACAAAAAAGAAAAAGGAGAAATAAAAAGTTTTTTATTTGATAACAATAATTTACTTTTATTAAATTTTGAATCTTCTAATCATTATGATATTGTTCCGACTAGGGATGTTCAAAATTTAAATTTAGGAGAAGAAGTCTTTTTTCTAATAAATAATAATAATGATTATTTTCCACAAATGTTTAAAGGTGTCGTAAGTTATAAAACACAAGATTTTTTTCTTTGCGACTCTGTCTTTAATTTAAATCAAAAAAATAAAACTGCTAATCCTAAATTAAATTTTTTATATTTCGACAATGAAGGTCATTTTATAGGAGTGAACAAAGATATTAAAGAAACAAATTTAGATGATGATGTTTTAATAAATTTTAATAAAGTATCTTTATTCAAAAATATAGATATTGTAAATTTACTTCAAAAAGGTAAATTAAAAGAAAGTTTCTCTCTCATTTTTTCTTGTACATTCATTATTATAACCATATTTCTTTTTATTCATTTAGTTGATTTATTTAATAAATTAAAATTAAATTATTCTTAAATAAAAACAAAATATATAAAAAAGATCTAAAACCGAAAGTAACTTTAAAAATCATTTTCGCTATTTCTATAAGTTTATCCAATGCCAACTATCATTAGGATTCAATTCATTTCAGACTATAAGATAAGTAATGTCAATATTTAATATTGACCGATAATATAATATCAAACACATCTATAAAAACGTCTAAAATTTGTTGCAAAAATTAAAATAAAGTTTCAAACATTTTTAAAAAAGTAAAAAAATATTAATCGTTCCAAGATAAAAAAATAATTACTATTATGATGAAAAAAACATATAAAGAAAGAATAAAAAGGTTTGAAAAAAGAAAAAGAGAAAAAATATTTTAAAAATTAAAATTAAAAAAAGGTTTAAATTATCATCATATTTATATTAATTACTTTTTTTTATAAATTAAAAGATTTGATAAAATATTCAATATTTTATCTATGTCTTTATATAAATTGAATTAGTTGAATTTAAAATATGATTTCTTACTTTGTCAATTAATCCGGATTTGGGACTGGAGTTGAATCAACATACTCCGTTTTTGTAACTATTTTCTCAACTGATCTATCAAAACATACTTTATAACCTCTATAGGTCTATTAACATATTTAATTTTTTCTACTGGTTCTTTAATTGCTTTCATTGTTTCTACTGATTTATTATTTTCAATAAAAAAATTCATATATAAAAATATACCAATAAATTACTCCAGTTAAGAAAAAAAGAAAGTTATCAAATAAATTATTTTTTTTCATTTCATTCCTATTTTTTAAAAAGATAATTCTTGTTCTTTTTCTTTATTATTGTTTAAGAAAACAAGTTTTTAAAAAACATCTCTTTCATGATGGTTTTGTCTTCTTGAACGTTTTAGTTATTATAATATGGATAAATTAAACTGAGATTCAACACTGAGATTTGTGTTTCCATTGTGCATATTACAGTCCAGTCTCTATCTAAATCATACAAGCAAATAAAATGTTTGGTTAAGTACACAATTCAATTTATAAAATTTAAAGTCAAATTTTAAGTCAAACTGTTTTTTTTATAATTAATAAAAAAATGGTTTGACTTTTTTTGTTTAAAGAAATTAGTCAAAAACAAAAAGAAAATTTTAAAATGAATAAATATTTATATGATTTTAAAGAAATAATTAATTTTTTAATTCAAAATAATTTTTTTAAGATTTATTTATTTCATCAAAAAAAACCAATTATAACCTTGATCACCAAAATGTATATCTTGATTATGCCGTTCTTTATGAAAAAATGAAGTTTTTCAAAAATGTTAAAAATCCTCCTTTTAAAATTCAAATGGATTTAAAAATGAATAAGAAATATACTTTTGGTCTCCAAAAGAAAATTTTATATCTTAAAGAAGAACCAAAAGTAAATACGATAGTTGATTTAAATAAAAGATTATATCAACAAGTCTTCGAAGAATATTAGTTTTTCGTCATCTTTAATTATGACTTTTAATTAAAATGTCCTTTTTACAATTATAACAAAGAAAAAATGTTATAGAATACCAATCATATTAAATATTAAAAAAGATTGATTTATTTGAAAAGAAAACAAGACAACATTTGATTTTATATTATGATATAGATTAAATAAAAGAGGCAAAAAATGTAATTATCTGATAACGAATTATTTAAAAAAATTATAATAGAAGAAAAAAATTTAAAAAAAATGGAAAAAAGAAAGGAATTTATTAGAACAAAAAAAATTATTGTTGATAGTTTATTTAATTTAATAACTATTCTCAAATAGTTGAATCAATTAAAAATATATTTTTTTATTGAGTTATTTTTTATGTTCACAAACTTCTTTTTATATTAAAAAGTTGGTATTTTATTCTTTTTATAATTATTTGTGTTCATAGTATCATAATTTTTTTATTTTAATTTGTCTTAAATTAGTTAAATTTATTTTTGCCATGAAAAAATTTTTAAAAAAATTTTGAACAAAAAGAAACTATTCTAACAAAATTTTGGAAATTTATGTAATTAGGAAATATTAAAAATATTATTAATGTTGTTAACGAATAAAAAATATATTTAAATCTTTTTTTATAAAGTCCTTTTATTGTTTTTTTTAATTTAAAAATAAAAAAATTTTTGAAATTATATACCTAAATAAAATGTTCGATTCAATAAATTCTATTTGTTTTTCATAATTATCCATTAAATGAAAATATGTTTCTTTTTTATTACATCAATTGATTTAAATATATTCAAAATTTTTATAAATTTTTCTTTCATAAAATGTTTATCTATTTTTGTTTTTTTTGTCTTTTATTTCTTCAATAAATTGAAATAATTTATTTCGTAAAGAATTTACTATAAGAGCTATACCATTTTATCATTATTTAGATAAAGTTTTTGATTCAATTGAAATAAAAAAGTTATAACATATATTAATTCTGTTTCATTATTTTTAATATTGCAAAAATTGATATTAAATATTTCTATATCTAAATAAATTGCTTTATAAATATCTTTTGTATTGCCCCAATTTTTCTTGAGATCTTTTATTAAAACATTTTTGTTTTTTAAAAATTTACGAAATTGATTAATTTTTTTTCCATATCATCCAAACATTTAATTTTTTTTCTATTAAATATATCAAAATTTTTTTAAATTTAATTATGAAAACGAATATTATTTTATAAGTAATTTTATCAATAATTTTGTCTATTTTAGATGTTATAAAAAAACATAATTTTTATCAACAAATAAATAAAAATTATATCTATTATTATTTCTAAGATTAATATTAATTTTTAATATATTCATTATTTATAATCTCTTTTTATGTAAAACGGGCTACACGCCATCAAAAGGAACCGTTTAAAAATTAAATTTGAGGATAAATAAAAAAAATATTTATTTTCAAAATTAAACTATTTATTAATTACTTTTATTCTAGCTGAAAAAATAAATTATCAACAAAAAATAAAAATATTTTTAAAATTTTTATCATTATTTTAAAATAAAGCGCTTTTTTTGTAATAATACAAAAATACTAATTTAGCGACTATTTTCTGTTCTTTAATTTTTTTATTATTTCTGTAAAAAAGAACATAAACACCAATCACACTATAATTTTTTAAAAATACAATTTTAAATTAGCAAATTAATAATTTAATCAGCTAGGAAGAGAGCACATAACGAATTCAAAACTTTTTTTATAAATTCTGTTGCTAAAAAACAATATTATAACCAGCAACTGCAATCAGAATTATTAAAAAATTTAAACAAAATATATATTTTGTTTAAATTTTTTATGTATTTTGTTAATTTTTTTTTCATACTCGCTGTGTAATTTAGGTCTATAATAAATCAATTCTTTTATTTCTTGCGGTAAATATTGTTGATTAACATAATCATTTGGAAAATCATGAGGATATTTATAACCAAAACCAATACCTAATTCACTTGCTGAATTATAACTAGTATCTTGTAAATGTTTTGGTATATTAAAAACATTACCTTTTAGGATATCTTCATAAGCTTTATTAGTTGCTAAATAAGCACTATTTGATTTTTCGCTTAAACACATTTCAATAATTACTAACCCTAAAGGAATACGTCCTTCTGGCAATCCAATTTGACGAAAAGCATCAATTGCTGTTTTTACATGTACAATAATCATTGGATTAGCTAATCCAATATCTTCATAAGCGGTAATTAACATTCTTCTTAATAAAGCTTCATGATCGCCACTGGCTAATAATCTTGCAAAATAATGTAAAGCTGCATCAACATCGCTACCTCGAATAGATTTTTGTAACGCTGATTTTAAATTATGATGTTCATCGTTATTTTTAAAATTTATTAAATTAGCTGATGAAGAAATTTGTTTAATAATTTTTGTTGTAATTTGTTCTTTAGGATATAAATGCAAGCACAGTTCTAACATATTTATAGCAATACGTAAATCTCCGTTAGAAAATTGACAAATTAATAATAAAGAATCTTTTAGAATGTTTAATGGTAATTTTTTATTAATAATCAACTTATTCAAGCCTTTTAACATTTCTTCGATCGTAATTCTTTCTAATTTAATGATATTGGCTCTTGAACGAACGCTTGGATTAATTACAAAATATGGATTTTCAGTAGTACAAGCAAACATAATTAAATGACCGTTTTCTAAGTATTGTAATAAAATATCTTGACGATCTTTATTCATTCTATGAATTTCTTCTACAATAATAATAAATTTTTTAAAATTTAATGCTTTTTGAATAATTTTTTCTAACTTGGTTTTTTTATCAATTGTAGCATTAAAAATATCATATTCAATTTTTAAATCATTAGCTAATGCCTGGGCAAGACTGCTTTTTCCAATACCTGGAACACCATAAAAAATTAAAGAACTGGCATAATTATTTTTTAACATTCTCGAAATAATACCATTTTGATCATTAATAAGATGGCTTTGTCCAATGATATCAGTTATTGTTGACGGGCGTAAAACAAATGCTAATGGTTTTTTAAACATTTTTTTTCCTTTGTATATTCGAATTTTAATTTAAATTTTTTTATAAGTATATTCTATCAAATTTTAATATTAATATTGTAATTATCTGTCCTTTTCTTTTAATGTTGATAAATAATTTGGTTTTCGTTCCTTTGGCTTATTTTTATTCCGTTTTTGTTCCTTTATTTCATTATTATGCTTAACTTTTGGTTTTGGTTTTTTTAGTCGCGTTAATACTTCCAATATAATTAATTATTGATGAAATCTAAGAAGACGGAAGAAAGAGATGTTAATAGCATCATATCTAAAAATAAGAAAAAAATTCAGACACAAAACAAGCAAAATTAATAAAATAATAATTTCCTTTGGCCTCAACCAATTCATTAAACTGTTTTTGGATAATGTTTGTAATATTATTTATCTCCTTTCCTAAATCTTTTTAGGAAAAAACTTTAAAAATCATTGGTGTATTTTTTTTTTTTTTTTTTTTTGATAAAAGACTTGACAAAATATAATTTTTATATTTCAATTAAAAGAAAAGCTGTAATTCTTAGTAAGACATTAAGACATAAGACTTATAAAAGTATAATATATGTTTTATTTTTTTCTTTATTTTAAATTTTTTTGAAAATTTTAAATAAAGAATTTTTTTTTTTTTTGACAATTAATTTTTTTGTCTTAGGATAAGTTTATAAATAAATTTATTAACTAAAAAAACAATTTGTTTTAAAAAAATATAAACACATATAAAATTATATTTTTTTAAACAGAATTGAGTCTTTTTCCTATGGTTCCGTTTCTCTGGAGCTCTTCAATTAGAATTCTTTAGATCGATATAATTTCTATTACGTTTTTATTAATAACTATTTATTGTTCGGCTAATTATAAAATTTTTTTCAAATATTTTCGTATCTGATTGAACTTGTATTTATCATGAATTAAAATTCATAAAAAAAAATTTATTTAAAACAAAACAAAAAATAACTATATGATTTTAAAAAATAAAAGTCCTAACTTTAAAAAGTTAAGTCTTTTAGATATTTTTATTAATAATTTTAACTTATCTAATAAAAAAATTTATTTTTTACCTAAAATAATTTTATTTAACATTTGAATAAATTCTTCATTACGAAGGGTCTCTCTTTTAGTACTTTGATATTTTCTAAAAGTTAGAGTTTCATTATTCATTTCTTTATCACCTATAACTATTTGATAAGGGATTTTATTTTTTTGTGCTTGTCTTATTTTATAACCTAAACTAAAGTCTTTATCATTTAATTCTACTCTAAAATTATTTTTAACTAATAAATCTTTTATTTTTTTAGCATATGATAAATGAATTTGATTATGGACAGGAATCAGAATAACTTGTACTGGAGTAATCCATAAAGGTAAAATACCTTTATTTTTTTCTATTAAATAAGAAATAAATCTTTCTAAAGTAGAAATAATAGCCCTATGAATAACAATAGGAGTATATTCTTTATTATCTCGACCTATATATTTCAAATTAAATTTTTGCGGTAACAAAAAATCTAATTGAATTGTTGATAAAGTTTCTTCATTTTCCAAAGCAGTTAAAACTTGAATATCTAACTTAGGACCATAAAAAGCAGCATCGCCTGGAACTTCTTTATAAGAAATATTATTTTCTTTTAAAATTTCTCGTAAAAAAGTTTCTGATTTATCCCAAATAAGATCATTATCAAAATATTTATCTTTATTTAAGATATCTCTAGTGCTTAAATTAAAATTATATTTTGTGATTTCAAAATCTTTATAAACTTCTAAAATAAATTGAATAATTTGAGTAATTTGTTCTTTGATTTGCTCTTCATGGATAAAAATATGAGCATCGTTCAAAGTCATTTCTCTTGTTCTTTGTAAACCAGATACAGCGCCTGAATGTTCATAACGATGCATCATACCCAATTCTGCAATTTTAATAGGCAAATCTTTATAACTACGTAATTGTTTTTTAAAAATCATCATATGATGGGGACAATTCATGGGCCTTAAAACTAATTTTTCTTCATTAGGTAATTCCATTATAGGAAACATATTTTCTTTATAAAGTTCTAAATGTCCTGAGGTTTGATACAATTTAGTATTAGCTAAAATAGGAGTATAAACATGTTGATAATCATAACTTAATTCTTTATCAGTAATATATCTTTCTATAATACGTCTAATAGTAGCTCCTTTTGGTAACCAAAAAGGCAATCCTAAACCCACTTCTGAAGATAACATAAATAAATTTTGTTCTTTGTTAATATTTTTATGATCTCTTTGTTCTCTATCTTTCAACAAATCTAAATATTGTTTCAAATCTTTCTTATTAAAGAAAGATACTCCATAAATTCTTGTTAAAACAGAATTTTTTATATTTCCTTCAAAATAAGAACCAGATATTTTTAATAACTTAAAATGTTTCATAATATTAGTATTTGTTAAAAGAACGTTATCAAAATTTAAATCTTCGAAATTTTGACAAGAACAAATATTAATAAATTCCTTATCTTTCATTTTTTGAAGTATTTTTAATTTATATTTATTAAAAGCAAATTGTTCATATGCTCCTTTATAAATTATATTTTTCGGAATAATATCTAGTTTTTCTTCAACAATTTGATGCATTACTTTTTCTATATTAGGTAAATCATTATGAGAAAAGTTAATATTTTGGAAATCTACTTCATAATAAAAACCATCTTTATGACATAAACCTTTTACCAAAAGAGCATTAGGATAAATTCTTTGAATAGCTTGAGCCATTAATAAAGTTGTATTATAATTTAAAATCTTCAAACTTTCTTGTCTATCTGATGTAATAACTTCTAAAAAGCCATCTTTTTCTAATTTTGTTCTTAAACCAATTAATTTATTATTAAAATAAGCTGCTATAGGTTTTTGAGAAAATGTCATTTTATTTTGTTGTATAATTTCTAAAATATTAATGCCTTTAGAAAACTTTTGTATCAAATCTTTTTTAAATTGAATATTAATCATTACTTAATATCTGATTCCTTTGTGAATTATGTTAAAAAATGATTTTTTTTATTTCCCTAAACAAAAATTAGAAAATAATTCGTTCAGCAAACGATCTGGCATATTTTTACCTAAAATATTATCCAAAGCATTATAAGCTTCCTTTAAATTAATTGTATGTATATCGATAGGCATTTTTTGATCAATATCTGAAACAACATTTTGTAAAGCTTGAAGAGCAATTTCTATTTGTTTAATATGTCTTGCGTTAGAAAAATAATTAAAATCTTTATCTTGGATATTATCTAATTGAAATTTGTTTAAAATAGTATTTTTTAATTCTTCAATGCCTTCTTGGGTATAATTAGAAACTGAAATAATTTGATCTTTTATTAAAGGTAATTCCATTTGAGAAGGTAAATCAGACTTACTACCGATTATAATCCTAGAATATGTTTTGGTCATATCAAGTAATATTTCGTCATCCTCATTTAAAGAATTGCTCTGATCTAATAATAATATGACTAACTCTGCTTCTTTTAAAAGTTTCTTGGTATTCTGGATTCCTATTTTTTCCAAAGGATCATCAGTTTGACGAATACCAGCTGTATCAATCAAAAATAAAGAAACACCTTTAATATTAACGTATCCATCTACATAATCTCTTGTAGTTCCAGCGATATCAGAGACAATAGCTCTTTCTTCTTTTAAAAGGTTATTCAACAAACTAGATTTACCGACATTAGGGCGTCCAATAATTAAAGTTTTAATACCATTTTGTAAAAAACGATTTTTAGTATAAGAACTTAAAATTTCTTGCATTTGATAAATCAATTTTTGAATTTGAGGTAGAATAATATCGTTAGTCATTTGTTCAATATCTATATATTCAGGGTAATCGATATTAACTTCTATCTGACCTATTATTTTAATAATCTTATCTGATAATTCTTGAACTAATTGAGAATTTTTTTTTTGCAAACCTAAATGAGATAATTTAACAGCATTTTCATTTTGAGCAAAAATTAAATCCATAATGGATTCCGCTTGAACTAAATCTATTTTGCCATTTAAAAAAGATCTTTTAGTAAATTCGCCTGGTCGAGCCAATCTAATATCTAAAGATAAAATTCTCTCTAATAATAATTGAGTTATTAAAATACCTCCATGCCCTTGGACTTCAACAACATTTTCGCCAGTAAAAGAATAAGGCATTTTAAAAATAGAAATTAAAACTTCATCCAAAACATCTTTATTTTTATCCAAAATAAAACCATGATGAATAGTATGAGAAGGTACATTTAATAAATCAATTGTTTTTTTAGAACTCTTAAAAATTTTACTAATATTTTCAATAGCTCCAGGACCGCTAATCCTTATAACGCTAATACTTCCGACTCCTAAAGGAGTGGCGATAGCAGCAATATTATCATAAAAAAACATATATTTGTTATTTGTCCTATCTTCATATGACTAAAAATCAATATTTTCTTATTTTTTGTTCAAATTAAATTTTTTAATAGATTCTTTTATTGATTGAATAACTTGATCAGCTTTATCTTTTGTGTTTACAATAACACCACAAGCTTTTGGGTGACCACCACCACCAAATTTATTAACTATAGAGTTAATTTCTGGACCCCGTGAACGAAGACTAAATTTCCAATTATTATTTTTAAATTGAATAATAAAAGCCCACACAGGACATTTTTCAATATTACTTAAAATATTTATAATTGAGAAAGCCGCTTCTACAGTCAAATTAAATTTTTCCAAAATGTCTTCAGAAAATTTAAAATAAAGAAAACCTTCATCCAAAGTAAAATTATTACAAACATAACCTTGAAATTTCAAAAAATCTAAATTTTTCATATTTATTTTTTGAATAACTTCATTAGGAGTAAAACCATATTTTAATAAATCAGAAGCAAATCTTAAAGTCTCTGAGTTAACTCTGCTGAAACAAAAATTACCTGTATCAGTAACAATACCTGTATAAATCGGTAAAGCACCTTTTTTAGTTAATTTAAAATTATGAAATTCTTTCAAAAAATAAATCATTTCCGAACAAGAAGCGAAATTACTATCTATCCATTCATAATCGCCAATTTTTTCTATAAATAAATGATGATCGATTCTAATAACCATTTTTCCTAATTTATATCTAGGGTCGCTAATAACAGAATTTTGGCCGCAATCAACAATAAAAACTAAAGCCTCTTTATAAATATCATCTGTGATTTTATCCATTTGACCTAAAAAAGATAATTTGGGTTCTTCTTCGCCAACAACATAAACTTTTTTATTAGAAAAATTTTTCAAAATAATATCTTTTAAACCTAATTGAGAACCATAGCAATCTCCATCAGGTCTTATATGACCATGAATAATAATTGTATCAAATTTTTCAATTTGTTCTTTAATAAATTTCATTTTATATAAACTTATTGCCTTTCTTTCAATTTATTTCTCAAATTATTGAATAAAAAATTATATCTTACTTTAATATTAAATAATTTTTTTAATTTATTTCATTTAATTTGTTTGTATCCTTTGAATAGTCTGATTCAATAATTTTTGAATCAATTCTCTTTTATTGGTATCATTCGGTGAGATCTGCAAAACATCTATAAACAAATCAGTAATAATATTTCTAAAAAAATCAGAATTCTCAAAAGTAGAGGTAATAAAAAACTCATTTTCTTTTTCGGGATTTTTTAAAATAAATTCTTTAAAAAACTTTTTTCTAATTTCTTTTACATCATTTGAATAATCACGGTTATCATTTATTTTTCGTTCTATGATTTGTTGTATTTTGTTATCGTTTTTATTAAAGTAATTCTTACGAGTAATATTAAAAAATTTATTGTTTAATAAGAATTTTTCATTTACTTTTGGTAACGCTAAATATTTAGCGAAAAACCAAGAAGCAAATATTTCTTCTTCTTTAGCAGAATAAAATAAATTAACATTAGAACCTTGTAAAATATTTTTATCAACGTCAAATGTAGGTATAGAATGAAAATGAGGAGTAAAATCTTTCATGTTAGATAAAGTATCTAATCTTCTAGTCGATGTAATATAAAAAGCAAAACTTTTATTATTAATTAATGTTTTAATATTTTCTTCACCAGTTAATTTACTTAAAGTTAAATATTTGTTATCATAAAGGTCCTTAAATTTTTCTAATGTATATTTGATTGCATCTTCGTTTAAAAAATCACCTATATCATTTTTACTTATCGGATATTTTATGTTCTTTTGTTTAGCAGAAATTATAAACAAATTAGATTCACTGTCTACTATTATTGGAATAAAATCTTGAGCTTTTTTCTGTTTTAAAATTTGGCATATTTTTTCCATATCTGACCATTGAAGAGATTCTTTCGATAAATAACCATCTTCTTTTACTAATGTTTGAAATTCTTGAAATTCTATTGTATTTGATGATTCGTCTTTTAACTCTTTATATATTTCTTTTAATAAAGAACTATCATAGAACATAATTTCAGTAGTTTTTAAAAAAGGCAGATAATAACGATTGTTTTTATCTACTACAATACCTTCTTCTTCTTTATTGTCTTCTATTTGAATTGGTTCAAAATAACCTTCTAAAAAAGGAAAAGTTTTTAAATTTTGAGCAAATTCTTCATCTACTTCACTAAACTTATTTAAAGGAATGACTTTGCCAGAATTAAAATAAAATCTTGTATGATCAGGATAAGAAACAACTAAATTAGGTTGTTTATCCACAGTTAAAGCATTAGTAACATGTTTAAAAATTTGCCCCCAATTACCTTTATTACTAGCTAAAACTTTAATCCCAGGATATTCTTTTTCAAATTCTGATATAATTTCTTTTAAAATTTGATCTTCTTCGGGATATAAATTGTGCCAAAAAGTAATTTTCACCTTTTCATTTTCTTTTTTGGATTCTTTAAATTTATTTTCATACTTTTGAAAATTTTCTTTATTAATAATACATGAAAAATTACCTATATTATTGTTTTTGGCTTTAACATAGATTATTTCATTAATTATCAAAAGTATAAGAAATAAAAATAAAAAATATCCTGCAAGATATAAATAATTTTTCGTTTTATCCTTTAATACCACTTTTATTTTCACCTGAAATAATATATTTTCTAAAAAAAATAAAAATCAAAATCAAAGGTATATTAATCAATACAGCAACTGCCATTTGAATATTCATTGTATCTATACCTGTTTCAGTATCAAAAGTTTTTCTCGCTGTATTAGTTAATAACTTAGCACCCATCAATTCTGGCCAAGCATAAGCATTCCAAACAGCTACTATTCTGAAAATCATAATGACAATAATAGTAGGTTTAGCAATCGGAACTAATATTTTCCAAAGAAATTTCCAATCACTAGTTCCATCTATTTTAGCAGTATAATATAATTCTTCAGGAATATTTTTAAAAGTTCTTAATAACAACAAAACATGCACTATATTAATTAAATAAGGGACAATACAAGCATAATCAGTTCCGAAAGGAACATCAGAGCCTTTACCATAATCTACCCAACCTAAATTAGAAACAATCCTATAATTAATTATTGTCAAGGTTTCACTAGTTGTCATTAGACCTAAATATAATAATAACATTATAACAATTTTCATTTTAAAATGAAAAATATTACTTAAACCATAAGCAGTTAAAATACAACATAAAGTTCCTAATAAAGTAGAAAAAAAAGTAACTCTCAAAGTATTCCAAAAATAAGGCATAAATTGAAATTGATCCTTAAAGGCCGCTTTATAATTTTTTATAAATTCCAAAGTTTTAGGAAAAGATAAACCATTATCTTTGATAATGTCTGATGTACTTTTAACAGATGTAACAAACATTAAATAAAAGGGTAAAATAAATAAAAAAATAATTAAAAATAAAAATAAAGATCTTAAAAAAGATAAAAAATTAATTTTTTTTATTTTGGTAACTACTATATCATATTTAAAATTAAAGAAAAAATTTTTTATTTTATTCATTAAATTCATTAAAATCTTATAACCTTTTATTAATCTATTTTTTTTCTAGAAATAAGATAACTTATTGTTGTAAATAAAATTGAAATAATAAATAATATCATCGCTGCCGCTGTACCTTTAGAATAAGAATTATGAGTAGTACTAGATAATTGATTATAAATATAACCTACTATCGTTCTTATTTTAAAATTATGATTATCTCCGAATAAACCTACAACAGATTCATATTCTTTAAAAACAGCTAACATTTCTATAATAAATTGATAAAAAATAATAGGAGCGATTAAAGGTAAAGTAATTTTAGTAAAAATACGCCACTTAGAGGTTCCATCAATTTTAGCTGCCTGATAATATGATTTATTAATATCTTGTAAAGCCAAAATAAAAACAAAAATTTTAAATGATACTCTATTCCAAATATTATACAAAACTAAAACAAACATTTTATTAGCATAAGGAGCAGTTGAATTTACCCATTGATAAGGCCCAAATCCAAAAAAACTTATAAAACTATTAAACAAACCACTAGGTTTATTAGAGGAAATACCAAAATTATAATAAAAAAAAATGCTAAAAATCATTCCCATAATAACATTATTAGAAATTAAAGGTAGAAAAAAAAAGGTTTTACAAGTGTTTTTGAAAAAATAATTCTTAACATTATTTAAAGCTAAAGCTATAACTAAAGAGATAATAATTGATAATGGTACCGTTATAAAAACTAACAATAAAGTATTCTTTAAGGCCCATTGGAATTCCATATCTCGAAAGACTGTTCCATAATTATTTATCATTTTTAGTTGAAAAATATCTTTAAATTTATCATATTTAGTAAAAGACATAACAAAAATTTTAGTCAAAGGATAAAAAGTAAAAATAGTTAAAAAAAATAAAGCTGGAGTTAAATAATACCAATATTTATTTTTTTTATGATCTACAATATCAAACATTTTAATAAATCCTATTACCATTTGTTTTATCGAAAATAAAAAATCTATTTTCTACAATATTAAAACGAAATTGTTTTTTATAAACGTTAGATAAATCCAATAATTTTTGTTTATAAGTTGGAATAATAATTTGAAAAGTTTTATAAACAGATTTCGGATGTTTAGCTAGTAAAAATAATTCTCTTCCGATATTTTCTAAAGCAATTCCTTCTATTTGCAAAACACCATTATCCTCAACAACATAACCTTCCGGTCTTATCCCAATATGAACCTCTTTTTGTTTCATATTTTTAAATCGGACGTTGGTTGAAATAACTGCATCACCTATCATTAATTTATCATCCACAATATGTCCATTAAAAAGAGAAATATGAGGAACACCTAAAAAAGATGACACAAACAAATTCACTGGATTTTCATAAATTTGTTTAGGGACGTCTTTTTGTTGAATAATACCTTTATTCATTACATAAATTTTATCACTAATAGACATTGCTTCTTCTTGATCGTGAGTAACAAAAATAGCTGTAATTTTAGTCTTTTTTTGAATTCTTCTAATTTCTTCTCTCATTTTGAAGCGAAGTCTTGTATCTAAATTAGATAAAGGCTCATCTAATAATAAAATTTTAGGATTTTTAATTAAAGCTCTAGCTAAAGATACTCTTTGTTGTTGGCCTCCAGATAATTCAGAAGGTTTTTTATCTAAATAATCTTCGATCGAAGATAAAACAGAAATTCTCTCAACTTCTTGTTGGATTTGTTCATCTGAAAATTTTAAATTTTGTAGAGGAAAAATAATATTTTGACGAACTGTCATATGAGGATACAAAGCATAATTTTGAAAAACTAAACCAATACCTCTTTTTTCTGGTGGTAAATTAGTAACATCTTGACCATCAAATAAAATTTTTCCTTCAGTCACTCTTGATAAACCTGCAATCATATAAAGAATAGTAGATTTACCGCATCCTGAAGGACCTAAAAGACTAACTAATTCTCCAGTAGAAATATTCAAATTAATATTTTTAACTGCATAATATTTATTTTTTTTATTTATAAAAACTTTAGAAACATTATTTAATATTATTCCCATAAATGAAAAATCCTTTGATTATTTTTTTAATTTCTAAATTTAATTTTTCAAAAAGAAGCTTTTTTAGGGATTCTTGGAAACGCTATAACATCTCTAACATTATCTAAACCAGTTAAATAAACTAATAACCTCTCGAAACCCATACCAAAACCTGAATGTATACATCCACCAAAACGACGTAAATCCAAATACCAATTTAATTCTTCTTGAGAAATATTAAATTTTCTCATCTTTTCTTTTAAAATATTAAAATTTTCCTCTCTTTGAGAACCTCCCAATAATTCTCCTATTTTCGGAACTAATAAATCCATAGCAGCTACAGTTTCATTATCAGGATTATTTTTCATATAAAAAGCCTTTATATCAACAGGCCAATCAGTAATAAAAACAGGTGCTCCAAAAAAATTAGTTAAAAATCTTTCATGTTCTGTTGATAAATCTGATCCATATACAGGTTTATTTTCAAATGATGTTTCGCTTTCTAATAAAAATTCAATTGCTTCTTTATATTTAATACGTTTAAACTCTTTCAAATGAACTACTTTTTCTAATCTTTGAATTAAATTAGGCTCTACATTTTGTTCTAAAAATAAAAAATCTTCCTTATTATTTCTCAAACAAAATTCAATAATATATTGAAGCATTTTTTGAGCTATTTTTATATTTTCTGTTAAATCATAAAAAGCCATTTCCGGTTCAATCATCCAAAATTCTGAAATATGCCTAGAAGTATTAGAATTATCAGCTCTAAAAGTAGGACCGAAGGTATAAATTTTTTTAAAAGCTAAAGCCATAGCTTCGCCTTCTAATTGGCCTGTCACAGTTAAAAAAGTAGGCTGTCCGAAAAAATCTTGTTTATAATTTACTTTTTGATTTGTATCTAAAGGTAGTTTATTCAAATCTAAAGTAGTAACTTGAAATAATTCACCAGCGCCTTCACCATCGCTTGTAGTTATAATAGGTGTGTGTGCCCATATAAATCCTTCTTTTTGAAAAAAATCATGAATAGCCATACTAGCCGTATTTCTAATTCTAAAAACAGAACCAAAAAGTTTTGTTCTTAATCTTAAATGTGCTACTTGACGTAAAAAAACTTTAGAATGTTTTTTAGATTGAATCGGATAAGACTCATGATTTAAACCTAAAATAATTATTTTATCAGCTAATAATTCAATAGGTTGAGAGGCTTTAGGATTAATAACTAAATTACCTTCTAAATATAAAGAAACTCCTACTTGTAAATTCTCTTTTATTTCATTAAAATATTTGTCTTGAACGTTCTTATAAACTACTTGCAAGTCTGTTATAAAAGAACCATCATTTAAATCACAAAAAAATAAATTTTTTTGAAAACGACAATTTCTAACCCAACCATTAATAGAAATTTTTCTATTTATGTATAAGTTGTAATTCTTATAAAGATCCTTAATAGAATACATGTTCTCCCTCTTTATAATCTAATTACTATTAATGTTTTAAATAATTTTAAACTTTTGTCAGTTTGAAGTTATTCATTTTAATATCGATAATATTTTAAAATAAAAAATAATAATAAATTCATGTCAAAGTATTTATAAAATTTTCTCAAATTCTAATTTTGAGT
Organism: Columbia Basin potato purple top phytoplasma; assembly: GCF_028595955.1. Classification (GTDB taxonomy): domain Bacteria; phylum Bacillota_I; class Bacilli_A; order Acholeplasmatales; family Acholeplasmataceae; genus Phytoplasma. The sequence goes on along the minus strand of NZ_JANHJP010000002.1, from coordinate 28,370 downwards.
ACAAATTAATATTTTTTTATTTATATCAATACTATTATAACAATATTTATTTATAATATCTTAAATAAGTTTTTTCATTTTTTGCTATCCAATATTATGAATAAATGTTTATTTTCTTTTTGCCAAAATTAAAAATAAATTTATTTTTATTCTTAAAAACAAATATATAAAACAATTATCGAATAAAAATAAAATTAATTTTTGATTATTTTCATTTTATATTTATAAATTTATTTTGTTATAATGTTTAGGAAATAAAAAAATAATATTTAAACTATAAAAGGCGTATTTCCAAAATTTTTTAAAAAATATTATCACTGTAAATTTAATTTTTTTAGAATATTTTAAAATTATATTATATTTATAATCTTCTGACTAAAATATTAAAGCCAAAATCCAAACTATTTATACTTATTAAGTATTTTTAATAATTTATTTTATGAATAAAAAAACAAATATAAATTATAAAATTTGCTAATATAATTTAATATGTTAAATGAGTTATATTATAAATTTTATAATTTAAGAAAGTATGCATGCGAAAAAAATTTAAAAAAATGAAACAATCTTCATTAAAAAAAATAATTTTTATTTCTTTCCTTTTGTCTATTTCTTTTATTATAGAATTTGTTTTAACCAAAGTGATTTTTGGCCACAGTTGTCAAAACTCTTTAATAAAATTAGAATTATTGCCTCTTATTTTGATAGGTTTTTTTTTTGGTTTTAAATATAGTTTTTATGCTAATTTATTATATATTTGTATACATATTATTTTAGAAAGTAATAATAGTATTCACCAACATAGTTTATTAAAAGAAGGTTATAATAACAACGAAACATTATTAATAATAGGAGTTTTGTTATTTTTATTTATAATTCCTTATTTAGCTTGTTCTCTAATAGGTATTTTTTGTTCTAAAAATTCCAATAACTTTTTTAAAACAAAAAATATTTGGATAAGTTTATCCTTAACAACAATTATTCAAAGTATTTCTTATATTTTGTTTGTTTGTTTGTTTTATAAAAATAAAAATGTTTCACATCATATTTTTGATCATATGATTTCTTATAAAGATTCTATACAAAATTCTTTAAATATAAATCCTGGTTTGTTAATTTTTTTGTATTTCTTTTTCTCAGTTACAATAACTAATATAATTACTGGCATTTGTTTACATTTTATAAAAAGAATTTTTCAAGATAATATAGTTTCTTTTTTATAAATAATTATCTACTATTTTTAGATAATTTAATCTCGGAGCATAAACTAAAACAATATGATGTAAATTTTCTTCAAATATTTTGTAATTAATACTTTTTTTTGAACAATTTTTAATATAATTATTTAAAAATTCTATAGGAAGATAAAAATATTTATTATGAAATTTAAAATGAATAATAAAAAAAGAAATACCATTAAATTGTTTTACATGATTTAAACTATCAATTTGATGTTGAGGTATATTAGATAAAGGAAAACTTGTTTTATGATTAGTTTCTTTCACATCAAAACATAAATATCTACCTCGATAAAGACCTTGATAATCAGGTAAAGAATTTAAACAATAATAAGCTTCAACTATTTTAGCTCTTTTTCTTGAAGAATAATCAACCTTAACAACTTTAATTGGAACTTCATTTTTAAAAATTAAAGCAATTTTATTATCTCGATAAAAATCATTAGTCAAATTAATATCTCTTTCTAAATTACTTCCTAAATTACTTTTATTATTATTTTTAGTTGTATTCTTAAAAACAAATTTTTTAAACATATTTTATTTCTAACTTTCTTTGTTATTCCAATAATATATTAATATTCCGAATTAATATAAAAAAGTTTTAATATGAATATATTATAAAAATTTTTATTCATATTTATTAATATTTATTTTTTTTAAAAATTTTATATGGAGAGTTTTTCATTACATATGCAAGAAATTGAATTTTCAGTCTTAGGTGGAATAGGCGAAAATGGTAAAAATTTATATTTATTAAAAATAAAATCTTCTTATTTTATTTTAGACATGGGTTTAAAATATCCTAATATGTCTATGCACGGAATAGACTCAATAATTCCTGAGTATACTTCTTTAGAAAATGTAAAAAATAAAATTAAAGGTATTTTTATCACTTCAGCTTTCGAAACTCATTGTGGTTCTTTGCCTTACTTAATTAAATATTTTAAAGCGCCTGTTTATGCTTCGGAATTTGTTATAGATATTTTAAAAGCCAATTTAGAAAATAATAACGATAAAAATAAAAATAATGTAAATATTTCTCAAGTAGAATTTAAATCAATAGATGAAAATTCTCAAATTGATTTCGAAGACACAAAAACTGTTTTTTTTAGAGTAGCTCATTTTTTGCCTGAAACTTTAGGTATGGCTTTTGAAACATCACAAGGTTATTTAGTTTATATTAGCGAAATACATTTTTTACAGTCTAAAAATAAAAATTTTCAAACTAATTTTTTAGCTTTATCCAAATTAAATTCAAAAAAAACTCTAGCTTTAATGGTGGCCTCTCAAGGAGCTTTCCATATCACTGAACAAAAAAAAGAAGAAGCTTTAGAATACTCTATCAGTAGCTATTTCGCAAGTATAAAAAACAATATTATTATTTCTTTTTTAATTCCTGATTTATTGAAAATTCAATTAATTATTGATATTGCAGTAGAATTTAATTTAAAAATAGCTTTATTAGGAAGAAAAAATGAAAAAATTGTAGATATAGCTATTCAAAAAGGTTATTTAAAAATTCCTAATGGATTTTTAGTCAATTTAAAAGGAATGAAAGATTATTTAAAATATAAAAATTTAGTAGTCATAATAGTAGGTAAACGATTTGAACCTTTATATCGCTTACAAAGAATGTGCAAAGAAACAGATCGTTTAATGAAATTACATCCCCAAGATAAAATTTTATTATTATCTATTGAAGTAACAGGTATCGATAAAATTCAAAATAAAACTATAGATTATTTAGCCCGTAACGGTTTTGTTGTTGACATCTTAATAAAAGATTTATTAACAGTGTCTTATAATTATGAAGAAAATTTTAAATTAATTTTACATTTATTAAATCCTAAATATCTATTACCAATTATAGGTGAACACCGTCATCAATATCAAATGAAAAAAATTGCCCAAAATTTTAATTTTCCTGCAAATAAAATTTTTATGCTAGAAAATGGGGATAGTTGGAATTATGATTTAAAAAATAATCCTTCTATTAATAAAAAAACTTTCAAAAACTTAGGAGAATTTTTAATTGATGGTACTCCGGTTTTAGAGGGAAACGAATATATTATAAAAGATCGTGAATTACTAGCGAATGATGGTGTTTTGATAATAGCTTGTAACCTAAACCTAAAATTAAAAAAAATTATAGGAAATATAGAATTAATAAGTAAAGGTTTTTTAGATAAAACTAAAATTGTATCTTTTTTATCAGAAATAAAAATACTTTTTGCTAATTTAATTCAAGACTTTTTGACAAATAATAAACAAAATCAATGGAGTGATTTTAAAAATTATTTAAGAGAAGAATTATCAAAATTTATTTTTAAAAAAACACAAAAAAAACCAATCATCATACCCGCTTTAATAACTATTGATAATAAAACCAATAAATAAAATTTAAATAGGAAAGACAAATAGAATGAATTTATTAAATAAAAATAACGAATTAAAAAAATCTGATATGTTTTTTTATGCTTTAGGCGGTTTAGGCGAAGTAGGAAAAAATATGTATATTTTTGAAATCGAACAAAAAATATTTATTACGGATTCAGGTATTTCTTTTTTCGGCGATTCTTTTTTAGGAATCAATTATGTTATTCCAAATTATGAATATCTATTGCAAAACGAACATAGAATCGAAGCCCTTTTTATTACGCATGGTCATGAAGATCATATTGGGGGAATTCCTTTTTTATTAAAAAAAATCAAAATCAATAAAATATTTGTTTCTGGTATAGCTTTCAATTTAATAGAATCAAAGTTAATTGAACACAAATTAAATGAATACACAAAACTTATAACTAAATATAATAATGATTCAGAATTTCAATTCGGCAATACTAAAGTTTCTTTTATAAGAATGAATCATTCTATTCCTGATGCGTTCGGTATAGTCTTTAATAATAAAGATAGAATTATTTTTTATACAGGAGATTTTAAAATTGATAATACACCTATAGGTCCTTTAACAGAATACGATAAACTAACAGAATTAAAGAAAAAAAATATTTTATGTCTTTTATCTGATTCTACTAATGCACAAAATAAAGAAATTATTCAATCAGAAAGTGAAATTAGCAAAACTATTAACAAATTATTTTACAAAATAAAAGGAAGAATTATAATAGTTACTTTTGCTTCTAATTTTTATCGTATCAAACAAATTATTGAAGCTAGTCTTTTAACAAATAGAAAAATTGCTATTTTCGGACGTAGTATGGAAAAAGCTATCGATATAGGAATAAAAAACGGTTATTTAAATATTCCTAAAGATAAAATAATCAACAATAATAATCTAGATAAAAACCCTAATGTTACTTTAATTTGTACCGGATCACAAGGAGAACCTTTAGCAGCTCTTAGCAGAATGGCAAATGGTATTCATAGACAAATAAAATTATTAAAAACAGATACTGTTATTTTTTCTTCTTCTCCGATCCCTGGTAATCAAGATAGTATAAATAAAGTTTTAGATTTACTTTTTAAAATGAATATTGAAGTTATCATTCACGGAGATGTTGTGAATACTCATGCTTCAGGACATGCTGGTCAAAATGATTTAAAATTATTATTAAACCTAGTAAAACCTAAATTTTTTATTCCTGTTCATGGTACACACATTATGTTAGTGACTCATAAAAAATTAGCTATGGAATGTGGCGTTAAAGAAGAAAATATTTGCATTTTAGATAATGGTGATATTGCGAAAATAAATAATGATTATATAGAAAAAACACCTAACCAAATTCCAGTTAGTAATATTTATATTGATGATTCAGGTACAGAAGATCTAAGTAATTACATTTTAAAAGAAAGAAAAATTTTGAGTGAAGAAGGTTTATTTTCTATAATTGTAAGTATTAATTTAAAAAATAAAAAACTTTTGAATAATCCTATGATTTTTTCGCGTGGTTTTATTTATATGAAAAGTAATAAAGAATTAATGAAAAAAACCTCTTGGGAAATTAAAAAAATGATTGAAGAATATTTGAATAAATTTGATAAAATCAATAAAAATCATTTAAAAAAAATAATTATTGATTTTATCACTCCTAAAATTTATGAATTAATTTTAAGAAAACCAATTATTATTCCTATTATTTTAACAACATAATAAAACTTCTTATTTTAAAAAACATTTAAGTTTTTATTATGAATAACTTATATATTTTTTTATATAATATTACTATATGGAATTATTTTTTAGAAAAATAAAATAGGAAAAGAGCTAATGTTTTATCATGAATTTTACAAAAACAACTCATCAAACTAAAGAACCAATTTTATTAAATAATTTTAGTATTGAAGTTCAAAATAGATATATACCAATTCAAAATCAAAAAAAAAGAGAATGGTTTACTAAAGATATCAAATTTACTTTAAATAATGAAAATTTTTATTTTCCAGAATTAATAATTAAATTTGATCATATTGATGAAGATAATCCTGAATTTTTTTTACAACCAGGTCAAATAATTAAAATCATCAAGGGTAAAATAGAATTAAAACAATCTTCTCCAGATATTTATATCTTAACAATTTATAAATTTCAACAAGATGCTGAAAAATAAAAATTAGATTTTTTTATAAGTTTTTTGAATTTAATATAAACTATCTTATTTATAGATGGTTTTATTTTTTATTATTAAAAATACAAACACAATAAATAAGAAAAATTTCCGAAATCATAAAGGTAAATTAAAAAAATGCCTGAATTACCAGAAGTAGAAGTTACTATTAATTATTTAAAGCAAAAAATAATTGATACAAAAATAGAAAAAATACAAATTTTTCATCCGCCTTCATTACAAAGCATTCATAATTTAGAAAACATAAAAGGTAAACATTTTTTAGATATCCAAAGAAAAGGTAAATTTTTATTATTTTTTTTAGAACAAAATTGGGTATTAATAGGTCATTTGAGAATGGAAGGAAAAATATATATTCATTCTTTAAAAGAATGCGATACAATTCATAAATATGAAAATTTTCGCATTTTTTTAAAGAATAATAAAGTTTTTAGATATTATGATTTTAGAAAATTTGGTCGTTTTAATTTATACAAAAAAGAAAAATATTTGGAAGAAAGTGGATTAAATAAATTAGCTTTAGATCCTTTTTTAATAAAAGATATAGATTTTTTTCAAAAAATTAAAAACAAAAAAATAGCAATTAAAAAAATTTTATTAGATCAAAAAATAATTTCAGGCATCGGAAATATTTATGCTAGTGAAATGTTATTTTTAGCAAAAATTCATCCTGAAACATTAGCTAATTCTTTAAATCTAACAAAAATAAAAATTTTATTAGCTAAAGCTAAAGAAATCTTGAATAAAGCGATTTATTATGGGGGCACTTCTATTAGTAGTTTTGAAGCTTTAGGTATAAAAGGTTCTTATCAAAAAAAACTTTTAGTATACAAAAGAGACAAAGAAAATTGTCATATTTGTAAAGAAAAAATTGAAAAAAAGAAAATAGGTAACAGAAGTTCTTATTTTTGCGTCCAATGTCAACAGATATAATTAAAAATTTAAAAATTATAAAGTCAAAAGAGGATTATATTTTTTGTGCAATCATTACAAAAATTTAACATTAAAAATAATTCTATTCTAACAAATGAAGAGCAAAAAACTTTACATTTGTTGTATCAACCTTTAATAGGGGTAGGCGCTTTAAATCTTTATAATACTTTTTATTTTCTAAATCAAAATTTTACTTTAATATTAAATTATAATCATCAATTTTTATTTGATTTATTAAATATCGATGAATTTCTTTTTATCCAATACAAAGAAAAACTTGAAGCAGTAAATATATTACAAACTTTTCAAAATTCAAAACAAGAAAAAATTTATTTTTTACAACCTCCTTTAAATTATATAGATTTTTTTAAAGATCCTATATTTAATCAATATTTATTCAGTGAAATAGGAGAAAACCTTTATGCTCAATTAATAAATTTATTCAATAATGATAAAAATAAAATATCACTAGATAATTACGAAAATATAAGTAAAAATTTTTCAGATATTTATCGTTTTCAAGAAATAAACCTACCTAAAACTATCAATAATAACTTAAAACATTTGAAAAATAATAAATCTTTTGTTTCGTTGCAAAAACATTTTGATTATAAATTATTTATAGAAAAATTGCCACAACGTTTCAAACAACCTTTTTTGTTAGAATTTAAAAGCATCGAATACATTACTAAATTAAGTTTTGTTTATGATATTAATCCTGAAAAAATGGCTACTTTATATCAAGATATTTTTCGTAATAATTATGATGAAAATATAGATTTAAATAATTTAAAAATTACGTTAAACAGAAAATATTTTAAAAAAAATATAATTTTAAAAAATGTGAAAAATATTAATAACGAAGAAAATGAAATGATACTTTATTTAAAAAATACTAATCCAAATAGAATAATACAAAATTTCACTACAAACCATAATATTTATGCTGATTTATGCGATATAACTTTTAAACTTATGGCACAAACTGAAACTGATATCGGAGTGATTAATGCTTTACTTATGTATGTTTTAAAATTAAAAACAAATACAAATAAAAGTTTTGTTCCTAATTTTAATTACTTCAAAACTATTTTAAATTCATGGACCAAAAAAGGTATTATTTCGGCAGAAACAGCTTTTGATTTTTTAATAGAAGAAAAAGAATTCCAAAATGATAAACCTTACAAAAAAAATCGTCCTAAATGGTTAGATGAAGTAAAGGAAGAATTAGGTTTTAATAATTAAAAAAAGGTATCAAAAATATAATGTGTTTGTCAAAAAAATTAGATTTTAATAAAATTAAACATTATGTTCAGCAACATGAGGAAACTAAAAATTTAAAAATAAAAGACGAAGATATCATTACAGTTTATAATTATCTAAAAAACAAAAATAAAAAAAATTCTTTCGGATATCAAATGGTTTTAAAAACAAAACCTTATGTGTCAGTTATATACAAAGAAACTACTGAATCTAAAAAAATTAATTTAGAAAATAATTTATATCAAAAAAATATTTTATTTAATCAAAATTTAAATTTTGATAATATTGAATTAAAAAATTTTCAAACAAACAATTCTATTTCTAAAAAAGAAGTTTTAAAAAAAATTAAAAATATAATTAAAAATTTTTCTCAAATGAACAAAAGCTTATATTTATATGGTAAATTCGGTACAGGAAAAACTTTTATTCTCAAGAGTTTAGCTAAAAGTTTAATTCAAAAAAATATTCCTGTTTTATTTATTTTTATGCCAGATTTAACAAGACAATTCAAAAATACTTGGAATAATAATGATATTTTAGAAAATAAATTAAATTATTTGAAAAATAGTCCTTGTTTAATTTTAGATGATCTAGGTTCTGAAAATATGAATATTTTTTTTAGAGATGATATTTTCTTGCCTCTTTTATATTATCGTTATGAACATAAATTACCTATTTTTTTTAGTAGTAATTTCAATGAAAAACAACTTTTAGAATATTTTGATTCTTATAAAGATTTAAATCATGATATAAAAGCTTTTAAAATAATTAGAATCATTAAACAATTAGCAGATTTCTATAATTTTGATATTTAATAAAATAAAATTTTAAAATAAAAAAACTTTATCTGAATATATAAATTCAAATAAAGTTCTTGTTATTTTATAAGCATGTTATTTATGCAAAAAAAATTTATATTATTAGAATCTAAATTTGAATTAAATGTCAAAATAAATCAATAATTATTTCATATTATATTTTCACACATTTTACTCACTTTAAAACCCCTATGAGAAACATCAAATAATTTAGAGGGTTTTAAAGGGTGTTTACATCTTTGATAATAAATATAAATTTATTATCAAAGAGAGAAAGAAAAATATTTTTCTTTCTCTCTTTGATATAATTAAATATTTTATAAATAAATTTTTTATATTATAAACAAAAAAATTATTTTATTCAATAAAAATTTATAAAATATGATAAAAATATATATTATTTTATATTTTGTCAAATAAAACAGGATTTAAATTAATATAAGGATAATTATTAAATATTCTTGAAACTGCACATTTTTTGTGAGTTAAATCCATAATTTTTTTAATTTCAACAAGAGATAAATCTTTAATACTAAAGAACAAATCAATTTGAAAATAAAAACCTTGTTGATCTTTTAAGGTATTACATAAAATTTTTATTTTAATATTTTGCGACATATCTTTTTTAGTTATATCTAAAATTTTTTTAGCTGTTTTATAAAAACAACAAACTAAAGATAAACTTAAAAGCTCAGAAGGAGAACTATAATCTTCCTCATTATTCATTAATGCAGAAACTAATTTAGTCTTTAAACCGTTTTTTATAATCCCTAAATCTTGAAATTTTGTTTCATAGTAAGCAATAAGTTGAAATTCATTCATTTTAATATCTCCCTAAGATCTTTTTTTTATTTTCAATTTTTTTAAATCCAAAAATCATTCTTTCTATAAATAAATTTTTTTGAAATACGCATCATTAAAAATTAATTTTAAAACATCTAAATTTAAACGACAAATAATTTGTTTATTGTTTTTTTCATTCGTTTTCACTTGAAAGACAATTCTTAAATCTAAAAGTTGTTTAGTAATTTGATGTCCTTTAGTTAGGACGAAATCTTTATTTTTATTTTCTGTAAAAATAGATTGTAAAATTTTTTTTTCTAAATCTCCGCATTTTAATAAATATTGTTTTAATTTTTTTTTTTCATTCAAATTATAAAAAATATTCATGATATAAAAAATACAAGGAGTTAAAAAAACAAACAAATAAATAATATTCATATATTTTATTCACCCATTTTATTTATTTTTAATATTATTCATTATTTGTTTCATTTGTTTTTGACTAGGGCTCCTTCCCATCTGTTTAAATATTTCTTTAATTTGTTTTTCTGTAATAGGAGGATTTTTCTCTAAATATCGTTTAAACCAAAAAAACATTAATACAGCCCCTAATATAAGACCTAAAACTAATCCTATCAGAGCGCTTACCGTTGAACTCATAATATAAATAACCTGTTCCTTTATTTTATAAATAAAATTGTTCAAAAAGTAAAAAATAATCTACTAATTATTATATAAGATTTATATAATAAATAAAAAAATATAATAATATCAAATAAATTATTATGATTTGGATAAAATTTTACGATAATAATTTATCTTTTTATTGCCATATTTTTTTTCTTTAAATAAAAGAAAATTATCTATTTGTAAAGGCAATAAAGTTTTAAAATGAATTTCTAAAATAATCAAACTTTTATCATGAGTGATTTTATGTAAATTTTGAAATAAAACAAAATAAAAATCTGAAAAATAAGGAGGGTCTAAAATAATTAGATCAAAAATTATTTTGTTTTTGCTAAACAACTTCAACATTTTAAAAGCATCATTAAAAAAAACTTTAACTTGTTCTTTATTTAAGTTTAATTTTTTTATATTTTTTTTAATCGTTCGAATAGCTAAAAAAAAATTATCCACTAAATAGACTTGTTTAGCTTTTCTGCTTAAAGCTTCGAAACCATAAGATCCTGAACCAGAAAACAAATCTAAAACAATATTGTCGTGAATAACATTTCTGATTACATCAAATAAAGATTTTCTTAACAAATGTGAAGTACTTCTTGTTTTAATAGAAGGAACAGAACTTAATTTCTGCCCTTTATATTTGCCTGAAATAATATACAACATATTTTTAATTTAGTTTCTTCTTAAAAAATTCTAAAATTTTTAACTGTTCAGGAAAAATTTGAAAATTTTTACTTTTATAATATAAAAAATTAAATTTTAAAAAAAAATAAATAGTCTTATCTAGATTAACTAAAGATAATTGACGTAAATAATCAATATTAGGATAATTTCTATTATGTTCTATCTTATCGCTAATAAAAACTATTTTATCTAATTTAGTCATTTGAAGGCTGCCCCAAACATGTTTTTGTATAGCTTGTATAATTTGTTTATTTTTTATATTAAATTCTTTTTGAATGATAATAGCTGCGCTTAAAGCATGATAAAAAAAAGGAGTTTCTTTATATCTATTAATTTGATTATTATTTAATAAAGATAAATGAAACTCTAATGATTCGTTTTTAGTATAATCATGTAACAAAGCAGCAATTTGTATTTTTTCAATATCTACTTTATATAAACGTGCTAATTGAATAGCTTTTCTATGAACACCTAAAATATGATTTAATCTATTAATATCATTATTAAATTTTTCTTTTACTTTTTGTAAAATTTGTTCTATCAACATATTCATAATATTTCTTTGGTTATTGTTTGATAAAATTTTGAAATTTTTTTTTATATTCTTCTAAATTATTTTTTTTAATTTTTTGAATAAAAGGTTTTTCTATCCAATAACGAGATAATTTAGTGAAAAAAGATTCATTTTGTCTATCTAAAGGTTTAACTAAAACAGAAATAATATTAATTTTATTAGCACTCGCAATATCAGTTCTCAATTGATCGCCTATCATCATAATTTGATTAGGGCTACATTTAACTAATTGCAAAAGTTTTTTAAAACCCCATATTGAAGGTTTTTTATGATACAAATTTAAATATATAAAACTTAAATTATGACATTGCACAATATTTTGTAATTTTTTTAAAGAAGTATTTGAAATAATAAATATTTTAAAATCCTCACTCAATTTTTTTAATAAATTTAAAATATTCGGATTTAATTTGTTTTCTTTAGAACTCAATAAAGTATTATCTAAATCAAAACATAATACTTTAATATTTTTCTTTAAAAAAAAATTATAAGAAATATCGAAAACAGAATCATAATAAAAACAAGGTAAATATTTATTTTTATTTATCATTTATTTTATTCTACTTTTAAAATTTTAACTTTAAAAGTTTTGCCTGTATCTGATTTAATTACAACTTGATCTCCTTCTTTATAACCTTTTAGACTTTGTCCCATCGGGGATTCAATAGAAATTTTATTCATAAAAGGATTTACTTCAAAAATACCTACTAAATAAATAGTTTGTTGTCTCATATCATCTAAAAATTGTAGTGTAACTGTTTTACCAATATGAATTTCTTTATTTTGATCAGAAGCATAAATAATTTTAACATTTTTTAAAATATTTTGAATTTCTAAAATACGAGATTCTATAAAAGATTGCTCATCGCGAGCTGCTCTATAATCAGCATTTTCGCTTAAATCCCCTTGTTCTCTAGCTTCTCTTAATGCTTCTAAATTTTCGTTTCTTTTAACATTTTTAAGATATTCTAATTCCTCTTTTAATTTATCTACTCCTGATTTTGTTAATTCATAATTTTTTGTCTTCATTTTATTTATTCCTTATTTTGATTTTTATAAAAAATTTAATTACTTAAATAAAAAAATTTTTATAAATATTTTTATATTTTTTTTTGAGAAATACTTAAACCATCTCCAATATTTATGAAAAAAGTTTGAAAACTATCATTATTTTGCAAAAACAATTTAAAATCATTAATTTTTTGAATTAAACGTTTGGTACTACGTGAAATTGTTTGATCATTAATATCTAAATTATGAAAATTTAAATTATCACATATAATAAATTTATTTTTATTCAAAAACATATTATATTTTTGAAATAATTTATGATATTGAACTTTAGCAGCATCAATAAAAATTAAATCATATTTTTTTTTAGGCTGATAAAAAAATGCTTCTGACCAAATAAATTCAATATCAAAAACAGTTTTATGAAAAAAATTTAAAGCTAATTTATATTTATTAAAATCTCTTTCTATAGTTTGAACATTATTATTTTCATTACTCATAACAAGAGCGCTATAACCAACACCTGAACCTATTTCTAAAATATTAACTAAATTATTTTCTTTAATTAATTTTTGTAAAAAAAAACAAGTATCATCATGAATAATAGGTATTTTATGCTCAAGAGCATATTTTTTAATTTTTTTTAAATATTTTTCTTTTTCGCTTAACATATATACTAAAAAATCATTTTTCTATTGGCTGTTCATTATTTTTATTATTATAATAATTTAAAAAATTTTGTAAAATAACACTTGCGGCTATTTGATCTTTTATTTTTTTCATTTTTTTATTTTTATTTTTTTTTATATTACATAACTGATATGCTTGTTTAGTGGACAAACGTTCATCCCATAAAATAACTTCTACGCAAGGAATTTTATTTTTTAATCTCTTGCAAAAATCCATACTAATTTGAGCTTTAACACCTATATCATTATTCATATGTTTAGGATAACCTAACACTATTGTCGTGACTTGAAAATTATCAATAATTATCTTTAAAGGATTAATTAATTCTTGATATTGATTAGTGTTGAAAAAAATTGTTTTTAAATTATTTACAATAACACCAGATTCAGAAATAGCAATACCTAATGTTTTCTCTCCTAAATCCAAACCTAAAAAAACTTTTTTTGTCATAACAACGATTTCCAATTATTTTTCAATTCATCAAATTTGTCAATATGATAGCTATATAATTGTCCAAAATTGTTATTTCCTCCGCCTTTGCCATTAATTATCTTATTAACTTTTTTAATAAAATTGCCTACATGAATTAATTTACTTTTACATAAAATAAGAACACTATTTTTCTGTTTATAACATAAACATAAAAATTCTATTTTTAATTTATTAAAGAAATAATCTAATAACATTTTCAACATATTAGAAGTCATTTCATGATTTTCAATTACAATCATTAAATTACTTTCAATTTTTTTAGGAATAAATTTTTCAGAATATTTTATAACCTGTTCATTTGTTTTTTGTAAAATTTGTTTCTTAAATTCGTTTAATGTTTGTCTTAAAAATTGTAAATAATTTTTATAATCTTGAATATATTCATAACTATCTTTATATTTTATTTTAGGCAAACTGGTTTTTGTTTTAAATAAAAAATCTTGAAAATTAAAATTTGTTGTGTTAAGTTCTTTTATTTTATCAAAAATTTGTTTTTCTTCTTGTAAAAAAGGATTAACTTTTTCTTCTAAGGCATCAGAAATATTAGAACCAGATACTGCTTCTATTCTATAAATTCCAGAACCAATATTTTTACAATCTAAAATAACAAAGTTTTTTAAATTAATTGTATTGTTAACGTGTGTTCCAGCGCATAATTGAATAGAAATATCACCGATTTGAACTACTCTCACTTTATCTTGATAAAATTTGTTTTCTATAAAATGAGCTTTTTTTTCTTTAGCTTCCGACAAAAATATTTTTTCAATAGTAACTGGATATTTTTGACTAATCCATTTATTCACTTGATTTTCTATTTTCATTAAATCATCAAAAGATAAATTTTGAAAATGATTAAAATCTAATCTTAAATATTTAAAATTTAAATAAGAACCTCTTTGTTTAACGTGGTCTCCTAAAATTAATTTTAAAGCATCATATAATAAATGAGTCGCTGTATGATTACAAGAAATTTTTTGTCTATTAGAAACATCAATAAAAGCTATTACCTCTTGTCCTTCATAAAACAAATCTTGTAAAGGAACAACAAGAGAATTAAATTGATGTAAAATTTGATTATTAGGTAATTTTAAAACTTTCGAAACATTCCAATTATTAATTTTACCTGTATCAAATATTTGACCGCCCATTTCAGGATAAAAAGGAGTTTTTTCTAAAATAATACCTTCGGCAAAAACTTTTAAAACTTTAGTTTTAACATTAAATTCATTATAGCCTATAAAATAACTTTTTTCTTTGAAATTCAAAAAAAACTCATTTTGTTTATTCATATTATGTTTAATATTTTGAGCGCCACGCGATAATTGTTTTTGTTTTTCTAAATAATATTGAAATTCTAACTCATCAACATGAATATTATTTTGATTTGCATACTCTAAAATCATATCTTTAGGTAAGCCATAAGTATCATAAAGTTTAAAAAAATTTTCGCCTGAAAGACAATTATTATCGATAAATTTGAAAAATAATTTTTGACTTTTTATTAGATTAAATAAAAATTTTTCTTCTTCTGCTTGAATAATATTTTCAATAATCTGTCTTTTAGTTTCTAAATAAGGATAAAATCCTTTCATAATATCAATAACAACAGAAACTAATTTAAATAAAAAAGGTTGTTTAAAACCTAAATTTTGACCTTTTATAAAAGATCTTCTTAAAATTTTTTTTAAAATATATCCTCTACCTTCATTATCTAAAACCACTCCATCAGCAATGCCAAAAACTAAAGTTCTAATATGATCAGCAATAATTCTAAAAATTTCTTTTTTTTCAGAATATTCTGTTTGACTTAAATGACTAATTTTTTGAATGATAGGCATAAAAAGATCAGTTTCGAAATTAGTTTTTGTATTTTGAAAAATACAAGCTAAACGTTCCAAACCTGAACCGGTATCAATATTTTTATTTGGTAATTCAATATAATTTTCTCTATCTTTATCTAATTCACTATTATATTGAGAAAAAACAACATTCCAAATTTCAATAAAACGATCATTTGAAATTTCTTCTTTAATTAATTTCAAACCTCTATTATCATATTCAATACCACGATCAAAAAAAATTTCTGTACAAGGGCCGCAAGGTCCTTCACCAATTTCCCAAAAATTAGTTTTCAAAGAAATTAAATGTTTAGAGCGAATTCCTTTTTTTAACCAAAAATTATATGTTTCTTGATCTTTATAAAAATAAGTAATATAAAAACGATCTTTAGGTAAATTAAACCATTTTTCAGATGTCAACAATTCATAAACTAAGTCTATAGTTTCTTGTTTAAAGTAATCACCTATTGAAAAATTACCTAACATTTCGAAAAAAGTATGATGAATAGCAGTTTTACCTACATTATCAATATCATTAGTCCTTAAACATTTTTGAATGCTTACTATTTTGGGAAAACACGCTTTTTTAGAACCATCAAAATACTTTTTCAAAGGTACTACTCCAGCATTAACCCATAACAAGCTAAGATCAGAAGAATCAGGAATTAAGGAAAATGAATCTTTTAGTTTATGACCTTTAGTAATAAAAAAATCTAACCACATTTGACGAATCTGATTAGCAGTCATTTTTTTCATTGAATAGGTTTTCCTTTTGGATATTTTAAAATATTTTTATCATAATAAAAAATTATAATTTGTTTTAATCTTTTGCTCTTTTTGTTTTATTTTTCTTCATTAAAATTAATTGCCCTTTATAATAAGGACTATTAGAAGTTATACGATGTGATAAAGTGAAATTATTGGTTTCAGGGCAGACAACTAAATTAGGTTTATTTAATTTTTGATGAGTACGTCTTTTTCTTTTTGCAGTTTTACTAGTTCGTCTAAAAGGAACAGCCATATTATTATATTTCCTCTTCTTTTTTTTGTTATCAAATAAAAATTTAAACCAAACTTTTATTTGATAACAAAAGATTTTTTTCTTAAATAAAATAAATATTTACATCAAAATTGAAATAAGTGGCGTTTGAGAAGGGATTCGAACCCCTGACCGACGGCTTAGAAGGCCGTTGCTCTATCCTGCTGAGCTACTCAAACTTTTTTCTAAATCAATTTATATTATACTTGAAATATTATTTTTTTTTCAACTTATTATAACATTTTTTATTTTCTTTATTCCATTGAACGATATACTTTTAAAAATATATAATGAAATTTATCATAAAAATTATAATAATTCAAAATAACAAAATTATTTTTGTTTAACCAATCAATTAAATAATGTATTTTTCCTTGACACCCTAATAAAAAATGTTTATTAATATAAGCAGTTTTATCCAAAATATTAATGATAGTATGAGGGCCCATACCACAAATCAAAGCAAAATCAAAATAATCATTTATATTGTCAAAACCATCACTTAAATAAAAATTAACAGGATAATTTTTTAAATTTTGACGAGCCCTTTCTAAAGGTTGGCTTTTATTATCACAAGCAATACCTTTTTTAATATACTTCAAATCTAATGCTTTTTTTAAAACTAAACCATGATCTGTACCAATATCAGCTACTATATCATAACCCTTTAATAAAGAAGCAATAAAACCAATTCTTTTCATTTTTATTTTTTAGTAATATTATTATATAATAACTTTAATTTGTTTTGTTTAGAAGGACTTCTTAAACGTCTCAAAGCTTTAGCTTCTATTTGACGAATTCTTTCACGAGTAACTCCAAATTTAGCACCTAATTCTTCTAAAGTATAGACATGTCTATCTTCTGTAAGGCCATAACGCATTTTGATAACTTGTTCTTCTTTATCTGTTAAAGTCTCTTCTAAAGATTCGAATAAAGTTTTTTTCAACATCTCTTGTAACATATAGTCATGAGGAGAAATAACATTAGGATCATTAACAAAATCTCCTAAAGAAGAATCATCTTCTTCTCGAGCTGAAGTCTCTAAAGAAATAGTTTCTTTTTCTATCATTTGAATATCAATAATGTCTTTTTTTTCAATATTCATTTCCATAGCTAATTCTTGATTATTTACTTTACGTAAAAGAACTTGTGTCAATTCTCCTACACAACGAGAAATTTTATTCATTGTTTCGATAATATGAACTGGGATTCTAATTGTTCTAGCTTGATCAGCTACAGCTCTTGTAATAGCTTGTCTAATCCACCAAGTAGCATAAGTAGAAAATTTAAAACCTTTAGTATAATCGAACTTATCAACAGCTCTCATTAAGCCCATATTACCTTCTTGAATTAAATCTAAAAATAAAATTTTTCGACCTATATAACGCTTAGCTATCGAAACTACCAAACGATAATTAGCTTCTATCAATTTATTCTTTGATTCTTCTGCTTTTTCTATTATTTCATTTATTTCTTGGATTTCTTCATCAGTTAATTGTATTTCCTTATTATAATGTTTTTCTAATTTTTTTTTGGCTATTAAACTTTCATAAACCGTTTTAGATATAGCTTTTTCTTCTTCTAAAGTTAATAAAGGAATTTGACCAATTTCTTTTAAATACATTTTAACAGGATCATTTACTTTAATAGAATTAGAAACTTTTTCTAATTTTAAAGTTTTTTCTATATTCGATTGATTTTTAAAATTATTATTTATTAAATATAAATTATCAAAAGAATTATTTTTTAATGATTTATTTTTTTTAGAATTCGTTTTGAATTTTTTCTCATAAATCATTAAAAATTTAAATATTTTTATATTAAAAAAATTTTCATCTTTATAAAATTGTTCTAACCATTTAATTTTTTGTTTAAAAGGAGTTATTGTAAATTGATTATGTGTTTGTTCCAATCGAACATGATGATTTTTATAAATTTTCTTAAAAAATTTTCTTAAATTCATATATTTTCCCTTTTTAATAAATTACAAAAATTATTTTTTTATATTCAATAAAAATAAAAAGAAAAGTAATTCTATTTTTTAAAGAATTCTATTTAATTTTTAAAACTGAATTTTTTTGATTATTTATTAATTTTTCTTTACATTTCTTTAATTCATCAAATAATTGATTAATTTTAACAACATCTTCTTCTTTAAGAATTTTTTCTTGAAGAATTTGAATTTCTTTTTTTATTTCTTGTTGTTTTAAAAAATCTTCTTCCATTTCAAAAGGATAAAAAAGACTTTTTAAATAATCTGGATTTTCTATTTTCTTTTTTTGTTGAAAAACAGGATTATTTTCAACTCGAAACAATAAATTATATATTTTAATTGAATCATTTATATTATCTAAAAAAGATTTATAAACATTTTTAAAATTTGAAATATTTATACGGTATTGCAATTTTTCTTCATCTGTTATATATTTGTTATAATATTCTTTTATTTTACGAATTAATTCTATAATATCAAAATGAATAGTGCTATATTTATAACTTTCTTCTAAAACCAAATCAATATATTTTGGATTTAAAAATAATTCGGTTAAAATATTTATTTCTTTTGCATTTTTTTGAATAATGTCTTTTAAAGAAATTTTATCTTGTTTTTGTTTCAATAATTGATTATTTGTTTCTTTTATAGAAATAAAAGATAATAAATTAATTTGGATTTGATACTTTTCATTTATTTTATTTTTAAAATATTGAATAGTGTCTTTATTGTGATATTTTAATAATGATTCAATATTTAATTGAATTTGATCTTTAGTCCAACCTTCTTGCATTAAACGATCTATTTGAATAAAAATATAATTTTTTATTCTTTCTTCTAATTTTTGTTTTAAAAAAATAATGTTATCTTGTTTCGATGAAGTAATATATTGATCTGGATCAAAACCTGAAGGTAAATTTAAAATATTAATCATAAATTTATTCTTATTCAATTCTAAAGCCATTTTTTCAGTAGCTATTTTACCTGCATCATCTTCATCTAAAGCAAGGATAATTTTTGAAGCTATTGATTTTAATGATATCATTTGATTTCGATTCAAATGAGTACCTAAAACAGCAACAGTATTTTTCATACCTATTTTATAAAAAGAAATAACATCAAAAAAACCTTCACATAAAATAACTTCTTTTTGCTCCTGAATATCTTGTTTATGTTCGAAAAAACGATATAATAAATTTTCTTTTTTGCATCGATCACTACTATTAAATAAATATTTTGGTTCTTTTTTATCTTGAGAATATTCAGGAAAAGAACGTCCACAAAAACCAACTATTTTACCTTCTATATTAGTCAAAGGAAACATTAAACGATTACGAAAAAAATCCAAATATTTATTCTGATCATTTATTTGTAGTTGTTTTTGTTGATTATAAAAAATTAAACCTAATTTAAGTAAATCTTCATATTTATAATTCATTTTATCAACTAAATATTTTGCCAAAGCATTATTGCTTTTATGTGAATAACCTAAACCAAATTCTTTAATTAATTCTTTATTTAGTTTTCTTTCTTTTAATAAATAATTTATTAAAGGGTGATCTTCATATTCTTTTTTGTCTAATAAAAATAATAAAGAATCTTGATAAAATTTATAAACTGATTTTAAAATCGAATCTAAAAGATTCTCGAAGGAAAATTTTTTTTCAGGTAAAACTAAATTAAATAATTCAGCTAACTGTTGAATTGCCTCTGATGCCGAAATATTTTTAAACTGGCTATAAAACTTAATAGGAGAACCACCTTTATGACAACTCATACATAAAGCAATATTTTTTTCAATAGAAACAGAAAAAGAAGGAGTTTTTTCCTTATGAAAAGGACATAAACCAAAAAAATTTTTCCCACTTTTTTTTAAAAAAATACCATTTTTATTTACTAATTCATAAATAGAAATTTCTTTATTTAATCTATTAATTAAATCTTTATTTATATCAATCATAAAATTCAATTTCTATATTCAAAAAAACAACCCTCTGTTTTATTTTAAAAATAATTTAAAAAAATATTTTTTTTTGAACATATTTTATAATTTCTTCGATTTTAAATCTTTTTTGTGATAAAGTATCTCTTTCTCTTATAGTGACTGTATCATCTATTAAACTTTGTTCGTCTATAGTACAACAAAAGGGTGTCCCTATCATATCTTGTCTTCTATATCTTTTACCTATACTTTGATTTTCATCATAACAGACTTCAAAAAAAGAAGATAATTTTTTATATAATTCTTTAGCCTTCAAACTATGTTTACCTTTAATTAAAGGTAAAACAGCTAATTTATAAGGAGATAAAAAAGGATGTAATTTTAAAATCAATCTTGTAGTACCATTTTCTAATTTCTCGTTCATCAAACAATTAATTATAAGAGCTAAAAAAATTCTTTCAACGCCTAAAGAAGGTTCAATAACAAAAGGCCAATATTTTTCTTTAGTCACGGCATCAAAATATTGTAAATCTTTTTTAGAATATTTTTGATGTTGTTTCAAATCAAAATCATTTCTTGACGAAATGCCCCATAATTCATCAAATCCCCAAGGAAAATGAAATAAAATATCTGTAGTAGCATTGGCATAATGACTCAAATCATCAATTTCATAATCTTTCATTTTTAAATAATGAGAAGAAAAACCTAATTGTAAAAGAAAATTATAAGCGTAATTTTTCCAAAAAACAAACCATTCATAATAGTCTTTAGGATGGCAAAAAAATTCTAATTCCATTTGTTCAAATTCACAAGTACGAAAAATAAAATTACCAGGAGTAATTTCATTACGAAAAGATTTACCAATTTGACCAACTCCAAAAGGAATCTTTTTTCTAGTAGAATGTAAAATATTTTTAAAATTAACGAAAATACCTTGACAAGTCTCTGGTCTTAAATATAAAAGAGAAGAATTTTCGATAACAACTCCTTGATGAGTCTGAAATAATAAATTAAATTTTTTGACAGATGCCCAATTTTTAGTACCTAAAATTTCATTTTGGATTAAATATTCAGTCATCTCATCAAAATTTAATTTATTCACATTAATTTGAGGATTATGTTCTTTAATTAATTTATCAGCTCTATAACGTTTATTATTATCTTTATTTTCAGCTAAAGGATCTATAAAAGAAGATAAATGCCCTGAAGCTTCCCAAATTTTTGGATTCATTATAATAGAACTATCTAGTAAAACATTATTCTCAGTTTCTTGTATGAACTTTTTTATCCAAGCTCTTTTAATATTTTGTTTTAATAAACTACCTAAAACACCATAATCAAAACTATTAGCTAAACCATTATAAATTTCACTACCTGGAAAAACAAAACCATTTTGTTTCATAAAATTTATAATGTCTTTAAAAGAAATATTATTTATTTTATTTTCTGACATAAACTTATAACCAATTTTAATTTTTATCATTTGTTTTCAGGATATTACATCAAACAAAAATTTTCCTTTATTTTTCATTTTAGGATCTACTTTAACCCATAAATTTAAAGAAATTTTCTTTTTTAAAAAACGACGAATATCTTTTTGAGCAGCAAGTCTAATTTTTTTTAATTTAGTTCCATTAGAACCAATCAAAATTTTTCTTTGACTAATTTTCGGTACTGAAATCAAAATATCCATTTGAATAGAAAAATCTTCATTATTTATAATATTATCTAAAACAACTGAACAAACATGAGGCAACTCTTTATCTGAATAATAAAAAATTTTTTCTCTTATAAATTCTAATATTAATTCTTCTTTAGATAAATTAGTAGTAAAACTTTTAGAAAAATAAGGAGGTCTTTTATCCAATAAAGATAAAATATTTTCTTTTAAAATATTTAAATTTTGTTTTTTTATACTGGATAAAGGAATAACTGCATCAAAAGTAAAATGTTTTAAATAACTTAAAATAATTTTATCAATAGAAGTTTTTTTTGTAAAAAGATCAATTTTTGTAATAACCAAAATAATGTTTTTATTATATTTTTGAAAAAAAGTTAAAATCTCTTTATCTTCTGTTCGACATTCATCATTAACAAGAAATAAAATAACTTTAACATCTTCAATATTTTTTAAAGTAACAAAGTTAACTTTAGAAATTAAAATTTTTTTTCTTTGATATATCAAACCTGGATTATCTACAAAAATTATTTGTGAATTTGGATCATTATAAATGCCTAAAATTTTGTGTTTCGTAGTGTTAGGTTTATCACTTGCAATAGAAACTTTTTGATTTAATAAAGAATTTAATAAGGTAGATTTACCTACATTAGCTTTTCCTATCATAGAAACAAAACCTGATTTAAACACTACAAACCCCTTTTCCAAAAAATAAATTTACAAAAATAAATAAAAAAATTAAATATTATGTTTTTTTAAAATATTTTCTTGTATATCAATCATTTCTTGTAAAGATTCTTCAGTATCATCATTATACCCTTTTAAATGAAGATAACCATGAAGAGCCAAAAAAGAAACTTCTCTATCTAAACTATGTTTATTTTTTTGAGCTTGTTCAGAAGCCTTTGTTAAAGAAATAAAAATATCGCCTAAATCATTATCATAATTATCATTAGGAAAAGTTAAAACATCAGTAGGATAGTTTTTTTGACGATAATAAAAATTCATTTTTTGCATTTCATTATTACTAATAAAAATAACATTAATTTTATTTTGATCCTCAATAAAAGAAAAAATTTTTATCAAAAGTTTGTTCAAATTTATAGTCTTTTGTTTTGTTTCATTATATATTTCAACAATCATTATTATGAATATAATCTTTTCTTTAAAAATATTTTTAATTTTTTTAATTCTTTTATTTATGCCTAAATTTATTTAAATATAAAACATTCTTTCTTTTAAAAATAAAAAACACCTTATAAAAATTAGGTGAATCTTTTTGTTTAAACTTAATATTTTTTATTTTTAGCTAATCTTCTGCGATTTTTTCTTTCTGTGCTCGGTTTTACGTAATATTCTTTTTTACGAGCTCTAGCTAAATTCCCTGATTTAGAAACATCACGTTTAAAACGGCGTAAAGTTTCATCAAAAGTTTCTTCTTTTTGCACAATAGTTTTTATCATTAAATCAACTCCTTTTTGTAATAATTAATAAATTTAATCATCAAAAAATAACAAAAAAACATTTTAACATATTATCTCTGAATTATTAATACATTATACTTATTATTATAACACAATAATAAATATAATGTATTTTTTTATAAAATTTTTATATTTTTTGAAATTATTTCGAGCCAAATGTTTGTTTTAAATAAAAATAAGAAAAAATAAAATAAATAAAAACTAAACATAAAATTAAACGATTTAAAAAAACTTGAGAACTATCAGGTCTATGATTACCATATTGTTCTGAAAAAATATCTATCATACTTTTTTCTATAGTAAATAAAACGCCTATAATTATAAAAATACAATTAATATATATATATAAAGAATAATTAGATAGTGTTATTGGCAATTCCATTATTATAATAATCTCCTTTTATCTAATTAATTAAAACTTTGTCAAAAACATCGTTTGCATGTTCAATAGCAATAATTTCAATTTTTTGTTTTACTTCTTCCGGAACTTCATCTAAATCTTTTAAATTATCTTTAGGAATAAAAATAGTATTCAAGCCGCTTCTATCAGCTGCAATAGCTTTTTCTTTTAAACCGCCTATTTGTAAAATAGAACCAGTTAAAGTGATTTCTCCGGTCATACCAACATCTTGTCTCACGCATTTCTTTTTGATAGCTGATAAAACAGAAGTAGCTATAGTAACGCCAGCTGAAGGACCATCTTTAGGAATAGCTCCTTCTACAAAATGAATATGAAAATCATTATTATCAAAAATACTATAGTCAATACCTAACTTTTCAGCATTAGATTTTAAAAAACTAAAAGAAGTTATTGCGCTTTCTTCTAAAACTTTACCTAAATAACCAGTTAAAACTAATTTACCAGTTCCTTTATAATGAGTCACTTCGATAGGTAAAATATCGCCGCCAAAAGAAGTATAAACTAAACCATTCACTACTCCAATTTGATTTTTATTATTAGCTAATAAATGCTGAAAAACGATTTTACCTAAAAAATGTTCAATATTATTGATATCTATTTTAACTTGTTTAATTTTATTAATTAAAATTTCTTTAACTGTTTTTCTGACTAAAGTAGCAATTTTTTTATTTAAATTTCTTACTCCAGCTTCTTTAGTATAATGTCTAATCAAATAAAGAATTGCTTCTCTATCTATCGAAAAATGTTCTTTATTTAATCCATGTTCTTCTAATAATTTAGGTATTAAATGTTCTATTGCGATAATTACTTTATCTTGTTCTGTGTAAGAACTTAATTCTATAATTTCTAAACGATCTCTTAAAGGTGCAGAAATATTGCTTAAATCATTGGCTGTTGTTATAAATAATACTTCAGATAAATCAAAAGGTTCTGATAAATAAAGATCTACAAAATTTTTGTTTTGTTTAGGATCTAAAACTTCTAATAAAGAAGCACCTGGATCATGTTGAAGATTATTAACTAATTTATCAATTTCATCTAATAAAAACACTGGATTCATAACACCAACGTCTTTTAAACCATTTAAAATACGTCCTGGCATTGCTCCAACATAAGTTTTTCTATGACCTTTTATTTCACTTTCTTCTTGCAAACCACCTAAAGATTGTTTAACAAATTTACGACCTAAAGATTCAGCAATGGAAATAGCTAAAGTAGTTTTTCCGACGCCAGGAGGACCTACCAAACAAATAATAGTTTGGGGATTTTTACGAGTCATTATTTTAACAGCTGAATATTCTATAATTCTTTCTTTGACTTTTTTTAAACCATAATGATTTTTTTCTAAAACCAATTCAATTTTTTTCAAATCATTAATATCTTTGCTTATTTTACCCCAAGGCAAGGCAATAATAAAATCTAAATAATTACGAATAACAAAAGAATCAGCTAAAGCAGAAGAAATAGATTGATAACGAGAAAGCTCTTGTAAAGCTTTTTTCTTTATATTTTTAGGCATTTTAGAAGTATTAATTTTTTTTCTTATTTCTTCTATTTCTTCCTCTTTTTTAACTTTATCGCCTAATTCATTTTGAATAGCACGCATTTTTTCTCTTAAATAAAATTCTTTTTGGTTTTCATCAATACTACGTTTAACTTCGGAATTAATTTTATTTTCTAAATCTATTAAATCTAATTTAATTTCGATATCTTGTAAAATATAAATAAGTCTTTTATTTAAATGAGTTTCTTTTAAATATTTATATTTATATTTTTCTTCAATTTTTAAAGCAAAAATAATTAAATCTGCAGCTTTTTCAGTTGTAATGCCATCTTTTATTTGTTCTAAAAAAGTATTTTCTGATATTAACAAAAGTTGATTTATATTAAGGGCTATTCTCTCCATTATTAGTTTAATAAGAGATTTTTCTTCTTTTAAATCGCCGAAAACAATTGGTACTTCTTTATATTTAGCAAAATATAAATCTTTATTTTTAGATATGTCTTGTATCTTAGCTCTTTTAATAATTCGAAATTTAACTTTATAAAGATCATCACTAATTTTAATAGAAACTAAAATTTTAGCTATAACGCCATATTTTTCTATATCAGATATTTTAGGATATTCTTGTAATAGATTTTTTTGTAATAAAATAATAACATAAGGACATTTATTATTTTCGGTCCATTTCACAGCATTAATAGAAAAAGTTCTACCTATTTCAAGTCTTATATCATTAAAAGGGATCGGCACAATATCTCTAACAATAATAGCCGGTAAATCAATAGGAATTATTTCGTTGTCCAATTCTTTTTCTTTATTATTTTTAATAGTCATATGTTTTTACATCCTTTTATGCAAAATTTTAAAAATTCCGTTTCATTAAATAATTTTTTTCAAAATTATTGAATATTATTTTTTATATTTTGTTTTAATAAAAAAATAATAGTTTTTTGCCTTATTAAATTATCTTTCACATGTTTTATAAAAGTTTCGTTTTCTTTTAATTTTTCTATATCTAATTTATATTGATTACTAATTGCTTTATAATTTTCTTCTAATTCATTTTGAGATACTTGAATTTGTTCTTTATTACCTATTTCGTCTAATAAAAATTCCGTTTTCAACATTTGTAAAGCTTGTTCATTAAGTTCTTCTAAAAATTTTTTTTCTGTTTGATTAATTTGAGACAAATATTTCTCTAAAGTTATATTTTGAGTTTTTAATTGTTCTTCGAAATCTTTTTTTAAATTTTGAACTTCCTCATTAACTAAAAATTGAGGAATTTCTAAAACAGAATTTTTAATTAAAAAATCTAAAATCTCCTCTTTTTGTTTGTTTTCTATTTCGTTTTTTTTCTGATTAATCAATTCTTCTTTTAATTTTATTTTAAAATCTTGAACATTATTAATATTAGGTAATTTAATATTTTGAACTAATTCATCATTTAAAACAACGCTTTTTTTTCTTTTAATTTCATGTAACAAAACTTTAAAAACAACTTCTTTATCAGCGAGTTCAATTTTTGCATAATCATGAGGAAATTTAACAATAATATCTTTTTCTTCATTTTTTTTTAATCCTATCATGCCTTCTTCAAATCCAGGAATAAATTTATTAGAACCGATTTCTAAAGTATAATTGGTCGCTGAACCTCCTTCAAATAATTGATTATTTAAATAACCTGTAAAATCAAAAACAACGATATCGCCTAATTCTATAGATGAATCATTACCTTTGACTTCTAAAATAGGATTATTTTCTAATAAAACATTTATTTTTTGTTGAACTTCTTCTTCTGTTACTTCTAAATTATATTTTTTTAAAATAATATCTTTATAATTACACATTTGGATTTGAGGCTTTAAAACAAATTCTAACCCAAAATTAAAAAAATCTTTTTTTTTCATTAAATCTTCTAATTTAAAATCAATAACTTTTGGACGCCCTATAAAATTATATTCTTCATTATTATTTTGAAATATTTCTTTTAATTTTTCTTGAATTAAAACTTCAAAAGCATCTTTATATAAAGATTGAGGATCAAAATGTTTTTCAAATATATTTCTTGTAACAAAACCTTTTCTAAAACCTTTAATTTCTACTTTATGTTTTATTTTATCAAAAATTTTATCTACCAAAATCTCAAAGTCATCTTTATTTATTTGAAAATGATATTGAATAAAATTATTATTTATTTTTTTAATTTCCATACTAATTACCTAGTTTTTTTCTGAATATTTTTTATAAAAATCTTTATATTTATAATTATTTTTTTAAAAAAATCCAAAAATAATTAATCAAATTTAAAATATATATACTTTAATAAATTGAAATAATAAATTATATAACATAAAAAATATTATAACACAACAAAAAGTACTTACCCTTATAATTATATACATATAATTAGTTATTTCTATTCATATAATTATAAATTACAATGTTATAAATAAGTTGAAATGTTTTTTTATACCTAAAAGAATTTCTTTCCATTTTATTTATATTAAAATCTAAAATGTAAAAATAATTTTTTTTTAAATATAACAATAATATAGTTTCTTTATTAGTACTTTAATTTAAATTATTACTATTAATTATTTCCAAACAAAATCGATACATCTTATCAAAGCATACCCTTACACACAATAATTAAAAGATAAATGGTTATCACAAAGGTTGGGTTGGGTTGAGTACCATTTAAAATGGTAC
>NZ_JANHJP010000029.1 GCF_028595955.1 Columbia Basin potato purple top phytoplasma | reverse complement strand
AGCAAAAATGAAAAATTAAAGGAGATTTAATTAATGATTAAATTACAAAATCAATTTAAAATAATAAGTATTTATTTATTTATTTTTTTAGGACTATTATTTATAACTAATAATTATCAAGTTATCGCGATGAATAATAACGATGGCATATCTGAAAATAATTCAGTTGTTGATAATCATATAGATGAATATAATACTTTTAGAAACTTATTATTAATCCAAGGCAGAATATCTCAACAATTAATTAATGCTCTTTTTAATCATAGTTCAGTAACAGAAATTAATTTTTTGTTGAATCAAATACAACAAGTAAACCAACAAATAATAACTTATCAACAAAGACAACTAAATAATCAAGAACGAATATTAAGAAATTTTGATAATAATATGGCAAGAGTTCAATTAGAAAGAGAATATTTATTGTTAACACAAGAGATGATTTCAGCCATTAATAATATACCACTTTATGCTTCAGAAGAACAAATAAATACCTTAAGAAATATTCAAACAAGAATAGATCAAAATCAAAGACAAATAAATATCATTAGAAATCAAATACAAAATAACCAAAATAAACCAAATAATCATAGAAAACGTTAAAATAATTAAATTTTTTAATCAAAAAAAAGACCCTTTTAAAGGGTCTTTTTTTATTTAACAACACAACTCAACAATTGGAAAGGAAACCAAAAATTATGTTAATTAAAAAAATCTTT
>NZ_JANHJP010000028.1 GCF_028595955.1 Columbia Basin potato purple top phytoplasma | reverse complement strand
GAAAAATTTTATCTATTTACCAAGATAAACAAAACTATGATAAAGCCCAAGAATCCAAAAATAACAAAAGAATCAGCGAGGGCTGGCGATAAATAATAAGTTTTGATTTAAAAAAATAGTAAATCTATATTAGAAAGTTTATTCAAAAAAATGAATTTAAATTTTAAAAACATCAACTATACTGCAATTTTTTTATTTATAATATTTTTATTTTTCATATTTATAAATTATTTTATAAAATCTAATTTGGTTTATGCTGGTCAAGTTTATTCAGAAATTAAAAAAACAGGTTCTTCAGAAAAATTATTTGATTCTTCAGAAACAAAAATTGAATTTTTAAGATCTAAAATAGATGATTTATCGAGAAAAAGAAATTCAATATTAAAAGAAATTAATAGAATAGAAGAAACATTATCATTTCATTTAAAAATCAGAAGTAAGAAAAATACTAACGCTTCAGAAAGAAATTCAAGTTTTTTAAAATTTCAAATATCTTTTTTGAAAGAAAAAAAATATTTTCTTAAAAAAAATTTACATGAAATAAATTTAGAACAAATAGATTTAGAAATTGAATTAAGAAAAAAAATATATTCTCTTAAAAAATAACTTGTTTGCAACAAAATATATTAATTTAAAATATAAATTAAATGAATTTAATAATTTTTTAATCATAAACCAAACCCCCCTTCCCTCCTCAGGGTCTTTTTTTATTTAACAACACAAC
>NZ_JANHJP010000027.1 GCF_028595955.1 Columbia Basin potato purple top phytoplasma | reverse complement strand
GCAACGCTACAAATTTTTTTCCCTGATCATGGTTCAGTTGAATCAACAACTGAACCTATCTTATTGCAACAAGAACAACTCCAACAAAAATTACCACTTGGTGAGGAATTAAAAGAAACTAACAAAACAACAGAAAGTCAACAACTAACTCCTGAAGAAATTATCAAAGTGAAAAACTTATTAGAAATTCAACTCCAACAAGAAAAAATTAATAGTTTAACTTTGGAAACACAAAAAGTTAATTTAGAACATTATTTAATTCAAAAACAAGAAGAATTAGAAAATAATCAAAAACTATCAGAACAAGAAAAACAAGAACCCCAAAATGAAATTAACCAATTAACTACTAATTTTCAACAAAAAGAAAAAGAATATCAAGCAACTATCTACCAAAAAGAGCAAGAAACCACCCACTTAAACCAAACCATCAACGAACAAGCTAAAGAAATTAACCGTTTAAGTGAGAAATTAGAAAAACAAATCTACAAATAGGTAAAAAAAGCCTACATATTGAAACCCTCGAAGGAACTATTAAGGCTTTAGAAAACGTTTCTGGTAAATATCTTGAAGAAAACGCCGAACTCCGTAATGAAATCAATAAACTAAAGAAAAAATAAAAGACGAACAAAAAGCCCATGAAAAAACTAAAGTAAATTTAAAAACAAGAAGTGATAATTTAACTCAAAAAACAAGAAAAATTACAAAAAATAGATTTTAATGATCCAAAA
>NZ_JANHJP010000026.1 GCF_028595955.1 Columbia Basin potato purple top phytoplasma | reverse complement strand
AGCGCTTATTTATCCAATAAAAAATCTTTTAGAGTTATAATAGTTGATATATTTAAAATAATTTATAAAGATAATTGGTATTAAGATGCAAAATTAAAACAAAAAATTAAATTATTACAAAAAATGATTGAAAAGATTAAAAAAATTGATAAAAAAATGGTTTTTCATTTAGTCAACCAATTCAATCAAACTCTTAATTTAACCACCATTTTAAAAACAATTCAAATTAAAAGAAGTACTTATTATTGTTGGTTAAAAGTGAAAGCTAAACTAAAAGAAAAAGAAGAAAAATACCTGTTACAACAAAAAAGAATTAAAGCTTTATGTCTCCATTATCAATATTTTTTTGGTCATCGAAAAATCACTGATTTATATCAAAAAACCTTTAACGAATTCATCACCAAGAAAAAAGTTTATACCATTATGAAAAAAAACGACATTAGTTGTCGTTTAAGAATCAAAAAAAATTTTACTTACCGTAATTTAAAAAATAATCTCCAAATAATTCCTAATTTAATCAATCAAGATTTTATGGCTACCAAACCTCTTCAAAAACTCTTTACTGACATTACTTATTTTAAAACTAAGCAAGGTTTTCTCTATTTTTCTTGTATCATTGACTCTTTTAATAATCAAATTATCGCTTTTCATACTTCAAAGCATCAAAATAAAGATTTAGTTTTAAATACTATTAAAAAACTTCCAAAATTAAAAGAACCTTGTATCATTC
>NZ_JANHJP010000025.1 GCF_028595955.1 Columbia Basin potato purple top phytoplasma | reverse complement strand
TTATTTCTCTTTTCTATATAATTTTTTTAATTTTTTGATAGCGATGTTTTTAATATTTTCTACTTGTTTTAAAGATAAATTGAGTTTTTCAGCGATTTCGTCATTGTTATAACATCTTTGATAATCTTCGTTGATATTCCCTAAAGGAACACCAAAACTGAAATGGATAATTTTGAATTCGGTTTTGCTTAACTTAACTTTCATTTTTTTTAAAAAAATTTCATGATTAACTTGTTTGAGCCATAATTGATGGGGATTAGGATTGTTTATTTTATTAGGTTCGTATGTTTCTTCTTGAAAAGAAAGATTATTAGTTTTATGTGTTTTTTGGGGGATTGAAGGCGAATGACTTTTTCTTATTATTTCTCTTATTTCCGATTTGATGGTTGGAGTAGCGTAAGAGATAAAGTCATAACCTAAATCTTGGTAATGATTGAGGGCTTTGATTAATCCTAAAACTCCTTCTTGATATAAATCTTCTTTAGTTAAAACTCGAGGATAATATTTAAATTGATAAACTAGTTTTTTGACTAATGGTAAATGAAGTTTGATTAATTGATTACAAATTTCTAAATTCTTTTTGTTTTTTAAAAATTCTTTAAATAATTCTTGTCTTAACATTTAATGCCTTTCTAAAAACGTTTTTAGAAAAGATAAGAAATTATTTTTTTAGTCTTAGAAAAGAAAAAAAGACTAACTTAATAGTTAGTCTTGAAGAATTTTTAAAAAATAAAAAGTGTCTAAACTTTTGGAACACCTCACTAACCCCGTAATAGAAGCAATTTCGGAAGC
>NZ_JANHJP010000024.1 GCF_028595955.1 Columbia Basin potato purple top phytoplasma | reverse complement strand
TAGACCTTCAAATCGAAGGTCTTTTTTTATGCCCAAACAAGACTTAGGGAGTAGTTCTCTTGGGAAGGAAATTAGAGATTTATTTTTAAATTTTCAAAAAGTAGATTACCTCACTCGTTTTTATTTAAGTCTCGCTAATATGGCTCAAATTCAAGCGGAATTATTTAAAAATAACCAATTAATTATCTTAGACCGTTGGTTACCATCTACTTATGCTTACCAATTATTTCCCTTTTCTAAGGAAAAAGAACAACTTTTACTTTTGAAAAAGATCTTTAAGATAAATCATGAAACTATTTTAAAAAAACCTGATTTATTAATTTATTTAGATATTGACCCTCTTATCGGAAGAAATAGAAAGAAGCAACAAAAAAACCATCAAAGAGATTTGATTGAAAGACAATCCTTAACTTATTTTCAAACTGTTCGCCAAGGATACGATCATTATCTCACTCATTATACTAGCGGCATGAAAAAATTAATCTTAAACGGAAGTGATTCTATTCCATCTAATATTCAAAAAATTATGAAATATCTAGGAGAAAGATAATGGCCATTGTTATTAAGAAAAAATGTAAAAACGGTAATCTTTATTTTTATTACCATAACGGGAAAATTAAAACCATCAAACCTGATGGAACCATTATTTGGAAAACAAAAAAAATTAAGAAGAAAAGACCTTAAAACAAGGTCTTTTTTTTCTTGTGAAAGGAAGCACAAGATGTTAACGAACGAAGATTTTTACCACATTAAACAATTCAATATCAACACTCAATGTGTTAATATTTTAAAAAAACTTTTTCATAA
>NZ_JANHJP010000023.1 GCF_028595955.1 Columbia Basin potato purple top phytoplasma | reverse complement strand
CTCTAATTTCCTTCCCAAGAGAACTACTCCCTAAGTCTTGTTTGGGCATAAAAAAAGACCTTCGATTTGAAGGTCTAAAAGTATTAATCAATTATTTGATTTTCCTTAATTGTTTTAAATAAGTGGTTTTTTCTAATTCGTCTTTGGCTTTGGTTAAAAGAGCTAAGTATTTTTCGCTATCTTGAATCATTTTGATAATGAAGTTGTTATCTTGATAAATCCGTACCACATGATATTTTTGATCGTTAAAATAGACTAAAAAGTAAGCGAAGTTCGCTTGGCTACAATAGAGTTGACATTGAACTTGGGCCCAGTAGTATTGAGGGATATTTTCTAGCTTAGGGTGAGTTAAAAAATTAGTCCAAGTGGATGAGACTTCTTGGTTTTCGTTAACGAAAGGACATTTAATTTCTAAAACAGCTTGATGTTGTTCGTTGTATCCGTCTAAAGAGGCGGAAAAAAGGTTAACTTGATCATCAGTGAAAATAGTGTCTTCAAAAGTTAAATTGGTTTTTTGAATGAAAAATTCTCTAGCGATGGGTTCCATTTTTTGGCCATGAAGTGTATATTGATTGGCGGTAAAAGTGGTGCCAAAGAGTTTATCATGAACTAACTGTTCCATGGAACGAAAGGGATCTAACCCCGTAATAGAAGCAATTTCGGAAGCGTTGATGTATTTTTTTCGGTGTTGATACCATAATTTGGTTCTTTGATTTAAGTTTTTGATGCGCATAATAATTATTCTTTCTTAAATATTTTCTTTAATAATAATAAAAGATATTTTCCTAAATAATAAAGAAAACGAAAAAGGTGATAAAGACATTTAAAAAGAAAATCAATTAAATATAAAAGATGGGGGAGAAATAATAAAATAATCGTTAATAAACCTAAGTTTAACCATTGATTTTGATAAGTAAAGA
>NZ_JANHJP010000022.1 GCF_028595955.1 Columbia Basin potato purple top phytoplasma | reverse complement strand
ATGTTAAATTTAAAGAAATAAAAATAAAAAGGAGATTTTTTTAATGTTTAAATTACAAAATCAATTTAAAATAATAAATATTTGTTTATTAGTTTTTTTAGGAGTGTTATTTATTAATAATAATTATCAAGCAATGGGAATGGATAATAACGATGGCATATCTGAAAATAATTCTGTTGTTGATAATCATATAGATGAATATAATATTTTTAGAAACTTATTATTAACCCAAGGTAGAATATCTCAACAATTAATTAATGCTCTTTTTAATCATAGCTCAGAAACGGAAATTAATTTTTTTTCGAATCAACTACAACAAATACACCAACAAATAATAACTTATCAACAAAGACAACTAAATAATCAAGAACGAATGTTAAGAAATTTTGATAATAATATGACAAGAGTTCAATTAGAAAGGGAATATTTATTGTTAACACAAGAGATGATTTCAGCCATTAATAATACACCACTTTATGCTTCGGAAGAACAAATAAATACCTTAAGAAATATTCAAACAAGAATAGATCAAAATCAAAGACAAATTAATATCATTAGAAATCAAACACAAAACAACCAAAATCGACCAAATAATAATAGAAGACGTTAAAATAATTTAAAATATGCTTTATTTTTATTATAAATATCAAAAGGAGTTTTAATTAATGTTTCAATTACAAAATCAATTTAAAATAATAAGTTTTTGTTTATTTATTTTCTTGGGATTATTTTTAATTACTAATAATTCAGTAATGGCGATGAATAATTTAAATGATGAAAATTCAATAAACAATGAAATTAATAAACTTTATTTAGAAAGAAAAAATTTAGCTACTAAAATTTCATATTTTCACATTCATCATCTAGATGATGATGTAAATTTACAAAAAGAATTACATAATTTAGATCAAACAATTAAAAATCTTTATCAAAGGCTTTCTGATGTCAATAATTTAAAGTATATAAACGAAAAAATTTGGGATTATTCATATGAACGAAATCAAGTAGCTATTAAAATTTTAAGTCGTTCATATCAAGACCCTACAATACAAGAACTTATTACAAATCATCAAGAATTAGTGAAAAGAATTAAGAATTTAAACCAAAAATATATTAATTTACAATATAAATTAAACAAATAATTAGATTAATCTTT
>NZ_JANHJP010000021.1 GCF_028595955.1 Columbia Basin potato purple top phytoplasma | reverse complement strand
TTATTAATTGGTGGGGCGATTTATTGGACGCTTTTCAAATTCTTTCCTGAAGTTTTAAACCAAATCAACACTTTTACTGGTGATGCAGCAGCTAAAACTAAAGTGTTATACGATAAAGCCACACAACCAATTCGCACTTTTGTTGAATATATCTATAATAAACTAACAGGCAACGATAAAGATCCTAATCACGTTCCTTCACCACAAAATAAATTAGGTTATTATCTAACAACTACTTTAAGCGTCATCGGGATTTGTTTCGGACTTGGGAAAGTCGGTCATTGGTTAAAAAGTAGCAAGAAAAAAACTATTAAAAAAGGAACTAAAACTATCATTTAAAAAAAAGCTACTTCTAAAAATAGCGAATGTCGGTGGTAAAATCCTTAAAATCGGTAGTAAAGCTTTATTTTGGATTTCTTTATCTTCAACTGCTTATGAACTTTACCAATTTTATCACGAAGAAAATAAAACTCCTAATCCCCCACAACAATTAACCCATAAAATGGAAAATCCCCCAACACCAATCTTCCAAGCACCATCTATTCAACAACAACCCAACAATGAATTACCAACTATAGTTAATCCAATTCAAGAAGAAACAAATCAAGAAGAAATAACTCAAGAAGAAAGTGAAAGTGGTAACCTTAACAATCCCTGAGCATGGTTCAGTTGAATCAACAACTGAACCTACCTTACTACAACAAGAACAACTCCAACAAACACCACTACTTGGTGAGGAATTAAAAGAAACTAACCAAACAACTGAAACACAACAACTAACTCCTGAAGAAATCATTAAAGCTAAAAACTTATTAGAAATTCAGCTCCAACAAGAAAAAATTAATAGTTTAACTTTAGAAACTCAAAAAGCTAATTTAGAATATGATTTAACTCAAAAACAAGAATAATTAGAAAACAATCAAAAACTTTCTGAACAAGAAAAACAAGAACTTCAAAAAGAAATCAATCAACAAACCGATAAAATCCGTTCTAAAGAAAATGAAATCTTTACCCAAGATCAAAAGATTAATCAATTAGAAACTGATCTTCACCAAGAAAAAACCATCAACACTGAAAAAGAAAAACAAATTAATGAATTAATCAATCAAATCAACGAACAAAACCAAATGACCGAACAACTCAAAAATCAACTCCAAGAGCAAAAATCCCTAATTGAAACAAAAAACCAAGAATTAATAACTAATCAAGCTTTATCCGAACAAGAAAAACAAGCACTCCAAAATGAAATCAATCAATTAACTACTAATTTTCAACAAAAAGAAAAAGAATATCAAGCAACTATCTACCAAAAAGACCAAGAAATCACCCAA
>NZ_JANHJP010000020.1 GCF_028595955.1 Columbia Basin potato purple top phytoplasma | reverse complement strand
ATGATTAATAATTGATAATAAATAGTTTAACAAACTAACCTTTGTGTTAAGGGATCAATATAATTATGAAATTGAGTATAATATTTTACTTTATCATGATTATTTTTTAAAGTTTGGTGTTGTTTTAATTGACTTAAATGAAAGATATGATTTAAACTTTCTAACATTAATAAATATTTTTTTCTTGCTTTTAAACTATTAAAAGGAGTAGCAGAATAATAAGCAGTAAAATAAAAAGTAGCAGTTTTTCCTAAAATTTGACGATATTTTTGAGAAAAAAGAGTTTGATTTTGATGAAAAAAAGCTAAATCTTTATCATTTTGAATTCTTTTATAATCATTAATTTTCAAAATATGATTTTTTAATAAATGAGTAAAAATATGTTCTTTTTTAAAGTTTAAGATATCTTGGAAATAAAAAGCTGTTAATTCTTTTTTTGATTGTTCTAAATCAAAAGGAAGGTATTTAATTGTTTTTTCGATAGGACAAGATTGACAACTTAAAGAAAATTGAAATAATCTTTTACCAACAAATAAACGATTATTTTTGACAATCATTTTTGACATTTCTTGGATAGTTAAACCAGAAGCATATTTAGTCACATAATTACTCACGATATCAGCGAAATTATTTTTAACAAGTATATTTTTTAAAAAACATTCCTTAATTTCTTGTTTAATAGTTGTTTCGTTGTTCTTACTTTTAGTAAAAATTTGAAGATTTTGAGAACGAGGATTTAATTTTTTTAAGTTTGGTAAATAATGATTAACAATATCAGCCCACCATTTAGTAACTAAAGGAATAATAAGATTCTTATTTTGTTGAAAAAACCAACCATTATTAATATTATATTTAGCTTGGTTTTTTTTATAATATTCTGAATTTTGATAAAATTCAGTATTAAATAAAAGTCCTTTTTTTTGAAACATTACTTTATTATCATAACCAAACATTTTTAATAAATCAACGTTAAATAAAAAATGAAAATGAATAACTTTACTTTTTTGAATTTGAGTAACTTTTAAAGATTTAAAATTTTTTTTCATAAAATATTTGATTTTAGAAGGAGAATAATTTAATTTTTGTTTTAAATAAATTCTCATTTCTTGTCTTAATTTTTTCATAAATAATTTACTTAAAGGTTCGATTTTATTTAAATTTAAGACTTCTTTGGAAAGAGAACCATTAGCATTATGTTTGGCTAAAGTTAAAGTTAAAAAACTTAATTTATTTGCTTGATAAAAATTATGAATAGCTTTATAACGAGCTTTCTTTTTACTTATTTCAATATTTTTAATAATATCAGCCAGAGAAATATTTTTTTTCAAATTTTGATTAAATTGAGGAGAAAGAAAACAACAAATATCAATATAAATTTTATTAATTTCTTTATCAGATAAATTT
>NZ_JANHJP010000001.1 GCF_028595955.1 Columbia Basin potato purple top phytoplasma | reverse complement strand
AAGAACAAAAAAAAGAAACTATCATAAGTTTCTTTTTTTGTTGAATTATTTAATATTTGAATATATAAAAAATTTTAAATTTTTAATAAAAAATAAGCGAAATTTAAAATTTATTTTTTATACAACAGCGAAAACATGAAGAAAAGAAAAAATTATAAAATGGATCTGCAACAAAAATATTTTTCATCAATTATTTGTTTTTTTAAATTTATTGATTTCAAAAAAAATTATATTTTATATATTTTTTGTGTTCTTTATTCTAAGAATTTTAATGTATAATATCAATGTTTTTGTTATAAAAATTTATAAAGAAAATGAATTTCTTAATAAAGAAATAATAAAAATTAAAAATATCACAATTTTAAAATATATTTAATAAATTTGATTTTTTTGCTTATTAGAAAGGCAATTGATTGAAATTCAAAAAAATAAAAAATTTTTTTACAAAATATATTTTGTAATTTTAATTTTGATTGTTATTATAATTTATTTTTTTTATACAAAAAAATACAAATATCTAGAAAATAATAAAAATAAAATAAATAATTCAATTGAAATTTTAGAAAATAAAAAAATAAAAGAAGAACATAAAACTATCACAGAAAATTTAATAAAAAAATCAAATCCAAATGACATAATTTGCCAAGATAATATAAAAGACAAATTATCTCCAAATAACATCTTAATCGAATATGATGATTTAAATCCTGGTATTATAAAAATAATTTCTCGAAATAGTAATAAAATATTAGAATATAATTATATTAAAGGTCGAATAAACCAAATTATAGATATAAATGAAAACATAAAGAAATACGATCCTTGCACAGGTCATTTATCTAAAGAAATGAATCCAGATAATAGTGTAATAAAAGAATATAACCATTCTTTAAACAAAGAAATTTTACCTGATGGTAGCATAAGAAATTATTTTTCTGATTATTTTGAAGAAATTTCATTTAATCCGCGTATAAAAAAAGAATATAATTTGAATTCTAAAAGATTAACTAGAATCATTTTTCCTAATAATCATATTAAAGAATATAGTTTATATAATAATAAATTAACAAAAGAAATTTTGCCCAATGGAGATATTATAGAATATGATCCCTTCACCGGGAATAAAATTAAAGAAACAAATAAAGAAGATGGTACAATAAAGGAATATAATCCTAATATAGGTTTTATATTAAAAGAAATAAAACATAATAAAGAAATAATTGAAACAAAACAAGAATATAATGATGAAGAAAAAACAAAATTAAAAAAAGTAATTTTGCCTAACAAAGATATAATCGAATTTGAACCTGATTCAAACGAAATTCAACAAATAATTTATTCAAACGGAACAATTAAAAAAACAATAAAAGAATATATTCCTAATACTCAAATATTAGTAAAAAAAATTTTACCAAATAATCATATCAAAGAATTCGATATTATCACAAAAAATTTAACAAAAGAAATTTTGCCTAATAAAACAATTAAAATTTACGATCCAATAAACAAATTATTAATAAGAGAAATTTTTTTAGATAATTCATACATTATGTATGAATATAATTCCAAAACAAATGAATTATTAAAAAGTATTTCTTCTAACGGATATATAATCAAATATGATCTAAATGAATACTAAAAGAACTTATAATGGATTTTTATTATAAGTTCTTTTTTTATTACAAACCATTTCAAAGTCTTGATCATAATAAAAACACTAAACTTAAGTCTATAAATTTTTTAATTATTTATATTTTAGTTTAATATAATTTGTTTTCAATTATTTTTTAATTTGTTTTGAAAAACTAATATCTATATATTAAAAATTATTATAAATATTAAAAAATATATGAATCAAATTATTATAAAAATAATTTTAATATCTATTTTTTCAGTAAAAAAACAAAAAACTAGTTTTAAAAAATAGTATTTTCGAATATTAAAAATAAATTTATTTACACAAAAAAATTTATATAAGTGGAAATATTTTTTTAAAAAGATATAACTTTTAAAGTGTCTTTAACAACTTGTAATAATAATTTTGAATCATTATTTTTTTGTAAAGATGTTAATTTTTGTTGTAACTCTTGATCATTTACAAAAGGTACATTAGAGAAATTTAAAGCCAAAGAAGTAGCTTCTGTATTATTTTTAACCTTCACAAAAACTGGTACTTTTGAACGGAATTTAGATAAAGCAATAGCGTATTTTTTATCATCAACAATAATAGCAGCAATAGAATATTTTAAAGTCATTTGAATAATTCCCCAAGTTAAAATATCTTCATCTTTTTGAGAATCATAAACAAGAGATATTAAATCATAATTGATATTTTTTTCAGCTTCTTTTTGAATTTTAGCCATCGTCAGAACTGCTTTTTCAGGATAAAGCCCTGAAGCTGTTTCTCCTGATAACATCGTAGCAGAAGCGCCTTCTAAAACAGAATTATAAACATCGCTTGTTTCTGCTTTTGTAGGACGAGGGTTTTTTTGCATAGATTCTAACATTTGAGTCGCTACAACAACAAGTTTGCCTTCACGTAAACAATTTTTAATCATTTTACTTTGATAAAAAGGAACTAATTCGCTATCAATTTCAATACCTAAATCTCCGCGAGCAACCATAATACCATCCGAAACTTGAATAATTTCATCTAAATTATCCAAACCTTCTTGATTTTCTATTTTAGAAATAATTTTTATATTATGATCTTGTTGAGATTCTAAAATTTTTCTTACATCTAAAACATCTTCTTTTTTTCTAACAAAAGAAAGAGCTAAAAAATCATATTTTTGTTGACAAGCAAAAATAATATCATTTTTATCTTTTTCAGAAATATAAGGCATTTGCAATTTAACATTTGGTATATTAACGCCTCTACGAGATTTAACTATATGAGTGTTTTTAGCTTTAGTAACTAATTCGCGTTTTTGTTCATCTTTCTTAATTACTTCTAAAGTCAAATAACCATCATCAATAAAAATAAAATTGCCTTCTACGATATCATCATATAATTTATCATAAGTTAAAGAAAACTTATCTTTAGTCCCTAAAACTTCATTAAAAGCAATTCTCACTTCAGAATCTTTTTCTATTTGAACTGTACCATCAAATTCATGAGTTCTAATTTCAGGTCCTTTAGTATCAAGCATGGTCGCTAAATAACTATTATTTTCTTTATTAATTTCTTGAATGATTTTTAAAATTCTTTTGCTATTATCATAATTAGCATGAGAAAAATTAAAACGTGCTACAGAAAGCCCATTTTTAACTAATTCATTCAACACTTCTTTATTATCACAAGCTGGGCCTAATGTAGATATTAATTTAATTTTATTCATTTTTTTTAATAACCTTCTTTAAAATTTTACAAAACATAAAATATTTTTTTGATGAAAACACAAATTTAATTATTTATTGAAAAAAATTTATTTAAATGGATACCAATTAAACCAATTTTTAATTTTATTTTCAATTATTTGTTGAATTATTGTTTTTTTATCTATTTGCTTTATTTCGTCCTTTATTTCTGCCTTATCAGCCATTAAAGATCCACTCATTTCTTGAATTTTTTCTTTAATTAACTCATTTATGCTTTCGATGTTGTCCTTGAAGTTTTTTTCAATTGATTCCATTAATTTTGATATTTCTTTTTCAATAATTAATTTTTTTATTTCTTCTTTATCTTTAATCAAAGATTCATAAATTTTGTTAATTTTGTCTTCAATAGAATTATTTATAATTTCAATATTTATGCTTTCAATTTTTCCTTTGAATTCTTTTTCAATTGATTCTCTTAATTTTGATATTTCTTTTTCAATAATTAATTTTTTTATTTCTTCTTTATCTTGGAACAAAGTTTCATACATTTCATCAATTTTTTTTTGAATTGTATTAAATTGAATATTAATTTGTTCCTCTATTTGTTTATCTTTTTTAGCAATTAATTTTTCTGCTTGTTTATTCCTGCTAGTAATTGATTCTTTTAATTCATCCTTTATTTCAGCAATTAATTCTTCTGCTTGTTTATTTCTGCTAGCAAGTTTTTCTTTTAATTCGGCCTTTATTTCAGTAATTGATTCTTCTGTTTTGTCTGCGAAACCATGTATTTTATTAATTACAATAATCACTACCAAAGCAATACCTAAAAGAACTAATAATAAATAAATTCTTTTAAATAAATAATTCTCTTTTTTTTTGAATGACATATAATTTCTATATACCTCTTCGATTCCTTATTTTGAAATAATAAATTTTAATCTTACTTATATTTTTAATCATAATTTTAATATTTAATATAATTCAATACAATAAAATTATACTTATTTAATCCATAAAAATATAAAAAATGAATATTTTAAAATCAAACAAAATAAAATAATATTCAAAAAATAAAATTATCAAATGAATTTAAAATTTTTTTTAAATAAATTTGATAATTTTATTTGGTGGAGATGAGGGGATTCGAACCCCTGTACAAAATTAATTCGTTTTTTAAATCTACATACTTATTTTATTTATTTAAACGAAATATTTTAATAAATTTTAAATAATTTATTCAAATTACCGAATAAATTCAAGAAAAGTAAAGAAAAAAATATCAGAAAAAAATATAAAAATATGACATTAAAACAATACTTAGTTTTAATTTATAAAAAAAATTTTAAATTAAGCGTAAGCTAATTGTTTAGCCATTCCATTATTATGAATTGATGAAAAAGGATAAGAAGACAATACTTCTTGGTTTTTATTATTGCCAGTTATTTTAAACCTCGAACGTTTTTACTTGCGCAACCAAGATATGCATAAAAAACTCCTTAATTTTGGCGAATGCCTAAAACATCCCCTTAACATAATTATAATATAATTAAGTTCGATTACAATAAAAAAACTTTATATTAATGCAACAATAATTATTTATGCAATCAAATTTACAATAACCAATTATATTAATTATTCAATATTATAAAAATTATAATTTTTTTTATAAATAAATATTTTTTATTCTTTTTTTTTTTCATTTTTTGTCAAAAGTTTGATAGCTAATTCTGTAGCTATTCTTCCACGTGAAGTTCTTTTAATAAACCCTTCTTTAATTAAATAAGGTTCGTATACTTCTTCAATGGTAAAAATTTCTTCTCCAATAGTAATCGCAAGATTTTTAATGCCTACGGGTCCGCCATTAAATTTATAAACTAAATTTTTTAAATAATTAAAATCTGTTGCGTCTAAACCATTTTCATCTATTTGTAATTTTTCTAAAGTATTCAATGTAATATCATAACTAATTTTTTTTTTAGAATAAATTTCTGCGAAATCTCGCACTCTCCTAAACAAACGATTTGCTATACGAGGCGTTCCTCTACTTCTTTTAGCTAATTCTTCTAAAGCCTTTTCTTCTATTTCGTTGCCATAAACAGAAGAAGTTCTTTTTAAAATTAATTTTAATTCTTTTTTATTATAATAATCTAATTTCAAAATCAAACCAAAACGATCTCTTAAAGGAAAAGCGATATTACCAAATTTAGTAGTCGCTCCAATTAAAGAAAAAGGGGGCAAATCAATTCGAATTGTTCTTTTTTCATCATTTTTACCAATAGTAATATCTAATACATAATCTTCAATGGCTGAATATAAAATTTCTTCAATATTTTTAGGGAGACTATGTATTTCATCAATAAATAAAATATCACCTGTTTGTAAACTACTTAAAAGAACTGCTATATCCCCTATTTTTTCAATATTAGAACCGCTTGTAGTTATTAAATTAACACCTAATTCATTAGCTATAATTTTAGCTAAAGTAGTTTTACCTAAACCAGGAGGTCCATAAAATAAAAGATGATCTATCGATTCTTTTCTTTTTTGAGCTGCTTTTAAATAAACAAATAAAAGTTTTTTAATTTTATTTTGACCTATATATTCACTTAATTTTTGAGGTCTCAAAAATTTTTTATTTTCGTTATTGTCTTCGATTGGATTATCATGATCTTCTTGTAATTTTAAATATTTCATATTTCGAATTCCCTAACATTTTAATATTATTTTTTTAAAAAATTATTTCATCATGAATGATAAAGCATCTTTAATAATAATTTCTATTTTTTTATTAAAATCCAATTTATTAATCACATTTTCAATTTCTTTATTTTTAAAACCCAAATTGATTAATACTTCTTTAACATCTTTTTGTTTAGGATTTAAAGAAAATTGATTTTTGTAAAATGACCTATTATTTTGTAAATTAAAAATAATTTGTTGAGCTGTCTTTTTGCCGATGCCCGGAAATTTAGATAAATAAATAAAATTATTTTCAGTTATTGATTTTTGAATCTCTTCAAATAAATCCTGATTAGTCAATAAAATAGCACTTTTAGGACCGATACCTGAAATAGAAATTAATTTTTTAAAAAAAAATAAAATTTCAGTATTTAAAAAACCATATAAAGAATGAATATTTTCTCTAACATAAAAATAAGTGAACATTTTAACTTCTTGATTAATAGCGAAAACATAAGGGTTAGAAAAAACAATACGATAACCAATCCCATTATTTTCTAAAACAACACTATCATTATGAATAGAAGCAATTTTTCCTTTAATATAAAAATACATAAAAAATATAATTCCCTTCGTTAAATTTATTTCAAAGAATATCCTTTTATGAAAATTTTTGAATATGTTATAATAATATAAATGTTAAAATTTATGATAAAAATAAAACATAAACGAAAGTGATTTTTTCAATTATGACTCTATTAAAAGAAAATATACCCTATTCAGAAGATAATAATAATTTAAACAACTCTAATCAAATAGATCATTCTGAATCTCATTTATTATTAGAAATTCAAAAAATAGAAACATTTTTAAAAAAATTTAATTTTTGTGATAATTTAGAAAAAGAAAATTTTTTTACAAATTTCCAACAAAATCAATTCCAAGAACAAGAAACATTAAAAAAAAATTTCCTAACAGATATAAACAAGTTAAATATTCAACACAAAAATAATATATCAAAAATTTTAGAACAAAAAAAACATTATCAACAACAAAAAAATTTAAATCATGAAGATTATTTTCTTTTAATCGAAAATATAAAAAAAGAAATAAAAAAAAAAGATTTAGAAAAAAAAGAAATATATACTAAATTTAATATTCAAAAAGAAAAGATTGAGCAAAAATATAAATTAAATTTTAATCATATTAATGAAACAGAAAAAGAAAAAAAACTTCAAAAAGAACAATTAACTCAAAAATTTTCTGAAGATAGTAAAATT
The DNA here is from genome assembly GCF_028595955.1 of Columbia Basin potato purple top phytoplasma. Lineage (GTDB taxonomy): Bacteria > Bacillota_I > Bacilli_A > Acholeplasmatales > Acholeplasmataceae > Phytoplasma. The sequence continues at coordinate 87,859 of NZ_JANHJP010000001.1, read as the reverse complement.
ATATTAGAAAAAACTAAAATTCTTATCTCTAATATTATAAAAGATTTTGAACAAAAACATATCATTTCTAATGATAAAATAAACCAAATGAAAAAAGAACAAAAAGAAAAAATAATTTGTTTAAATCAAAAATATAAATCTTATTTCAATCAAATCCAAAAAGAGCAAAATCAAGAAAAAATTAAATGTTTAAAAAAACTTAAATATAACAATATTTTATTTCAAAAAAATTTAAATCAACATAATGAAATTTTAACCCAAATAAAACAAAAATTTGATCAAAAAAAGAATACTTTAGAAAAGACAATAAATAAATTATTTGCTGAACAAAAATTAAAAAATTTTTTTATACCAAACATGACTATCGAACCCGAACAGAATCAAAAATTTATTTCCTTGATTAATCACAATAAAAAAAACGAATTAAAATATTTTCAAAATTTATACCTTTGGCATAAAAAATATATATTTTTAAAATTATTATATCAACAACAAACTAAAAACAACGATATTGAAAATATTTTTTTAGATAAACAAAAAAATTTAAAAATAAAACATAATAATCTGCTAAAAGAAAAAGATCAAGAAATTATTAATAATAACACTATTAAAGAAATAAAACTTTTAGAAATTAATTTTCTAATTTTTGAAATGAATAAAAAATATAACATTCTAAATATAGAATTGGAAGAGCTAGAAGAAGAAAATAATTTAGAATATTTGTATTATCAAGATAATAATAAAATAGATATTTATTTAAATTATTTAAATTACCAAAAACAAATACTTACGATCCAAAAAGAAAAAGAACAAAAAACTTTTTTAATACAAAATCAATTAAGAATAGAAATTATTAAATTAAATATTCAACATTTAGAAAATACTATACAAAATATCAATCAAAAAATAGATTTAAATAAAAAAAAGATAGAATTAAATAAAACACATAACAAAAACAATATTTTTAAAAAAATTAATTTCGAACAACAAAAAGAATATTTTCGCAAAAGAACCTCTCTAACTCAATTAGAAATAGAATATGAAATTAAAAGATATTTTAATTACAATAAATATTTTTCAGATAATTTAATTTCATTTATTGATTATATGAAGGTCCAAAATAAAATAAAAGAAAATTTATTCAACGAAATTTTAAAACAAATAAATAAATGTATCGAACCAAAACAATATCAAACAAAAGAATTAAAAAAAATTCTAGATTTATGCCCATTATTCATAAATAACATTAAAAATAAACAATTTTTTTACCATTACGTTTTAAAAGAAAAAATAAAAAAACTTAAACAATTCAGATTTCAACAAAAAATAGATTTCCATAATCAAATTTGTCAATATGCAAAAAAAAATATTTTTTATATTCAAAATATAATTTATAAAAATAAATTAAAAAACAAAAAAAAATACGTAGAAATAGAAAATAAAATTAAAATTTATGAACAAATGTATCTTTCTTTAAAAAAAGAAAATATTTCGTTACAAAAAGAAAAAAAACGATCCCAACAAGAACAATTGATTCAAAAAATAAAACAAATTCAAAATTACAAATTAAAAAAAAATTATTTATATCAAAATAAAATCTCTTCTTTTTTTATCAAAATAGAAAATATTCCAAAAGATAAATCTCTTTTAAATAAAATTTATTTAAAATTTTATAAATTTAAAATTACCAGTTATTTTTCTAAATGGATAAAAAATATTAATTTTTTAAATCAAATTTTAAATAAAGAATATAATACTTTATTCCGAAACATTAACACTTTAAATACAAAAACATCACTTGAAGCAAAACAAATATTAACTGATAACAAAAATAAAATAATATGGTTATCTGAACATTTTTTAGATATCATTCAAAACATAAATCATATCGATATCAAAAATTTAAAACAAAACCAACAAAAAGAAAAAAATTTTTTAAATAAACAATTAATTCTTAATAAAAAAATTTTTGAATCCCAATTACAAAACAAAAAAAAAGAAAATGATTTAATTGAAGAAAATTTAAAAGATGTTTTAGCTGCAATCCAAAATAATTTTGATATAAAATTTAATCAAATGAGAATAAAAAGTTTAAATCAAGAAAAAAAATTAATTCAAAATTTAAACACTAAAACAAATACTATTTTATTGACGAAAAATAAAACAATAGAAAATAAAAAAATTTTAATGAAAACATACTATAAGCAAGAAGAAATAAATATTTTGTCAATTAAAGATAAAATAAAAAAAAAATATGATAATTATAATTCGGTGTTATTGCAACACAAAAACAAAATAATTAAAAAAATGAAACAAAATATTTATTACCTTTTTTTATTTCAAAAAAAATCTTTATGGAAAACTAAAATAATGTTTTATTTCAAAAATTTTAAACAAAAATTAGAAATAAAAAAAACTTATGCCCAAAATCAAAAAAGAATTAATTATAAAATTAAAATACAATTATTTTTATACAAGAAATTCGCAATATTTTTATAAATTCAAAATATCTTTTAAAATATTATATAATATAATATATCTATAAAAAATATTTTTTTCTCTTATAATTTCTTAAATTTATTTCTTTAATGAAAAAAATTTTTTATAATTCATGACTTTTATAAAAATCATTTAACTGCAAAAAAGGAAATTAAATATTGAATATAGGACGTAAAATAAGGAACTTAAGAATAAATAAAAAAATAACTCAAAAAGATTTGGCACAAAAAATTAATGTTACTAGCGGGTATATTTCCCAAATTGAAAATAATTTAATTTCTCCTTCCTTAAAAATTCTATTTTCATTATTAAAAATTTTTAAAATATCAGCTTCAGATTTTTTTCAAGAAGAAAAAAATATAGAATTAATTCATAAAAAAGATAATTTTTTAGCTGTAAAAGAAACTAATTTAAAAAATACCACTTATTATCTTTTTCCTTATTTAACAAGATATCAAATAGAACCAGTTATTATAGAAATAGAATCTCAAGGGCAGACCGCTATAAATAATGACAAAAAAGAAGATATATTTGTTTTTGTTCTCGAAGGAGAAATTATTTTAATTTTAAATCAATTTAGATATTTTCTAAAAAAAGGCGATACTTTTTATTTATTCACAAATAAAAAATATTATTTATTGAATCAAAGCAAAGAAAAAACAAAAATATTAAAAATAATTTCGCCTGAGAAAAAAATATAAGGAGAATTTTTATAATGAAAAAAATTATTATTGCCGGCAATTGGAAAATGAATAAGTGTAAAGATTCAGCATTAAATTTTATTTATCAAATAAATAATAAAGTGCCTGATAGAAAAAAAGTAGAAACTATTATTTTTCCGCAAATAACTTTATTAGACGTTTTAACTCAAATAGAAGGTAAAAATTTAAGAATAGGGGCTCAAAATGTTTTTTATAAAAATGAAGGATCTTATACAGGCGAAATTTCGCCTATAAATATTAAATCTTTAGGTATTAAATATTCTTTAATCGGTCATTATGAAAGAAGAAAACATTTTGGAGAAACAGATTATACAGCAAATTTAAAAATTTTAGCTCTTCTCAATGTTAATATCTATCCTATTGTTTGCATAGGTGAAGATATTTTTATTAAAGAAAAAAATGAAACTCAAAAATTTTTAGATAATCAATTGGAAAATATTTTTAAAAACATTCCTTATCATTTAGCAGAAAAAATTATATTAGCTTATGAGCCTTGTTGGGCTATTGGCACAACCAAATATCTTAAACCTGAAGATGCTAATGAAATTATAAAAAATATTCGTAAAAAAATTTCTTCTTTATTTTCCGAAGAATTAGCTCAAAAAATAAGAATTATTTATGGCGGTTCTATTAATGTTAATAATATAGAATCTATCTTAAAACAAAAAGAAGTTGATGGTGTTTTGATAGGAAAGAGTTCTTTAAACGTAGAAAATTTTTTATCTTGTACTAAAATAGGATTAAAAATATATAATAATAAATATTCTAATTATTAAAAAAATTTTAAAAAATTAAGAAAGTTGTTTGAAAAATGGAAAAAAGAAATGACAAAATGGTTAAATAATTTAAATGAACAACAAAAAGCAGCGATTGAAACTAATAAAAAAGCTGTTTATGTTCATGCTGGAGCTGGCACAGGAAAAACAACAACTTTAACAAATAAAATTATTCATTTAATAAATGAATTAAAAATTAAAGGCCAAAATATTTTAGTAGTTACTTTTACTAATAATGCTGCTAAAGAACTAAAAGAACGTTTAAAAAAAATGATCGAGCCTCATATTTTGCCCTCTTTAACAATTTCTACTTTTCATTCTTTGGGGCATCTTATTTTAAGAAAATACATTTCTTATTTAGATTTAAGCCCTTCTTTTTTTATTGCTGACGAACAAAAAAAAAGACAAATAATTCAAGAAATAATTAAAAATTTAAAATTAGATAAAGAATTATATAAACCAAAAGAAATTCAAAAAAAAATTTCTCGAATGAAAACAAATAAAATAAAAGCAGAAATTTATAAAGAACTAGATTTATCTAAAAATAGAAATGTTGAATCATTTTTAACTGATAAAGAAGAACAAATACTTCAACTTTACAATAAAAATTTAAAAAAAAATAATTTTGTAGATTTCGATGATTTAATTATTTATCCTTACAAATTATTAAAAAATAATTCTTCTATAGCTTCTTTTTATCAAAACAAATTTACTCATATTTTAGTAGATGAATTTCAAGATATTGATTTAATACAATATCAATTAATAAAAATAATAGGTCAAAATAATTTTGCTTTTGTAGTAGGAGATCCTAATCAAAACATATACAGTTTTAGAGGAGCAGATGCTATTTGTAATAAATTATTTCTAGAAAATTTTAAAGCTGATATTTTTTATTTAAAACAAAATTATCGTTCTACTCAAAATATTTTAGATAAAGCTAATCTTTTAATAAAATATAATTATCATAATAAAAATAATGCTTTTCAAACGAATCTTAAAACAAATCTTAAAAACAATACATCAGAGGAGGGTAAAAAAATACATCATTATCATTATTTTAATGATGCCCAAAAAGAAGCTAAATTTATTGTTACCGAAATCAAAAATTTAGTTAATAACAAAAAATATAATTATAAAGATATAGCGATTTTATATAGAAGCAATAATCTTTATAAAGAAATAGAAAATAGTTTGAATATCCAAGATATACCTTATGTTATCAATAAAGCAATACCTTTATATAACAAAAAAGAAATAAAAGATTTCATTTCTTATTTAAGAGTTCTGTATTTTTTGAAAAACGATTCCGATTTCAAAAGAATTATTAATACTCCGTCACGTCAAATAGGAAAAACTACAATACAAACATTAGAACAAATAGCTAATCAAAAAAAAATTTCTTTGTTCGAAGCCATGGATCATGTATCTGATGAAAATAAAATTAAAATAAAAATTAATAATTTAAAGAATATCTTTCAAAAACTATTAAATGTCTTTTATGATGAAACAAAATGTAATTTATCTAATGTTATTTTTTTAATTGATGAAATTATTCAATATTCTAACACTTTATCTAAAAATAAAGAAGAAAATACAAAAATTAAAAATAATTTAACTAATTTACAAAAAATTTTTGATGAAGAAAACAAAAAACAAACTCAAGGTACTTTTTTAGAAAAATTAATTATTTTATTAAATAAAATAATTTTGTCTAGTGAAAAAGACAATAATAATCAAGATAAAATCCTTTTATCTTCTATCCACAAAGTAAAAGGATTAGAATTTAAAGTTGTTTTTGCTATAGGTTGGGATAACAAAATTTCTAAATATAATAAAAATAATATGTCATCAGGCGATAATGAAATTCAAGAAGAAAGACGCATTGCTTATGTTGCGATAACAAGAGCAAAAGAATTACTATATCTTACTAGCTCTAAATATAGATTTTTAGAAGGTCAAAAAGTATTGCGTGAACCTGTCTCTTTTTTAAAAGAAATGGAATTATCCGAACTAGAAGAACAAAAAAATGAAGATAAAAATACAGAAAATAAACACAAATACAAAAAAATTTTCAAAAATGAAACAATATATAAAACAGGAGATAAAATTATACATAAAACCTTTGGAAAAGGATTGATTATTTCAATAAACAAAGATGTTTTAACTATTATTTTTTCTAAAGATCATGGCATAAAAAAAATCCTTATTACTCATTCTTCTTTAGAAAAAATTTAATTATTTATCACCATTTCTTTTTTTAAATATAAAAAAAATATATTAATATAATTATAGTTTAAATTATTGATATTAATAAATTTTATTTTTTTTAATAATCTTTCATTAACAAATATTTTTTTATTTATTTTTTAAAAAAATATTTTATAGAAAGCAACAAAAATGTGCTTATCGAAACAATTAAAAACATTTCCTGATATGCCAGGATGTTATTTATTTAAAGACAAAAATCAAAATATAATTTATATTGGTAAGGCTAAAAATTTAAAAAATAGAATTAAAAGTTATTACCAAGGTTCTCATAATCGCAAAACTAATCTTTTAATTTCAGAAACTACCAATGTAAATTATATTTTAACCAATAATGAATTAGAAGCTCTAATATTAGAGTCTAATTTAATTAAAAAATATACACCTAAATATAATTTTAAATTAATAGATGACACTAGTTATCCTTATATTGAAATCACTAATGAAAAACATCCTAGATTAATATCGGTCAGATATAAAAATGTACCACCAAATAAAAAAATATTTGGGCCTTTTCCTAATAATGAAATTCTTAAAGAAACGATAAGCATATTATATAAAATTTATCCTTTAAGAAGGTGCCATCCTATAGATAAAAAAGCCTGTGTTTATTACCATATCCAACAATGTTTAGGACCTTGTCATAATCCTCAAGTTGATTATAAAAAAAATATTGATGCCATAACAAAATTCTTAAAAGGCAATAGCAAAGAAATTATTACAAAAATAAAAAAATCTATGCAACAAGCTAGTAAAGCATTAGAATTCGAAAAAGCATTAGAATATAAAAAAATTTTATTTTCTTTAACAAAAATAACAGAAAAACAATTTATTAATAATATAATTAAAAATAAAAGTTGTGATATTATTGCGAGTTATTTTAATCAAAACGAAATATCTTTATGCATATTAAGATTAAATAAAGGAAATATTTTTGATCATCATCAAATAATTTTATCTTATGTAGGAGATGCAGAAAACAACATTATTACTTATTTAAATTTATATTATCAAGAACAAATTATTCCTGAAGAAATTATTTTAGGTTCAGAGTTAAATAAAGAAAAATCAAAAATTCAAAAATTATTAAAAACAAAAATAACTATTCCTTTGAAAAAAAATAATAAATTTCATTTATATCAATTATCTTTAAAAAATGCTAAACAAAACCTTTTGAAAAATAATTTAATTCATAAATCCAAATTCCAAATAATGCAAGATCATATTTATGAATTATCAACTTTCTTAAATAAAAATATTAATCATATTGAAATTTTTGACAATTCACATTTATTTGAACAATCTTTTGTATCAGCTATGGTTGTATTTAAAAATTTTCAATTCGACAAAAAAAGTTATCGTAAATTTCATATAGAAAAAGAATTTCAAAATGACTACAGTTCTTTTGAATATGTATTACAAAAACGTTATAAAAAGCTTTTGAATATAAAAGCTCCTTTACCGGATCTAATTTTAATAGACGGAGGACAAGGACAATTTAATGTTTGTTTTCAAACTTTAAAAGACATGAATTTAAATATTTTGTTAGGAGCATTAAAAAAAAATAAAAAACATCAATTAGAAGCTTTAATCACAGAAAAAGGTATTTTTTATTTAAATTCCGAGAATAAAATATTTCGTTTTTTATTGCAATTAAGCGCAGAAGTACATCGTTTTGTTTTAAATTTTCATAAAAAAACTAAACAAAAAAACATAAAAAATTTTTTATCTTATGTTCCGCAAATAGGAATAAAACAATATCAAAAATTATTAGAAAATTTTAAAGATATAGAAGAAATCAAAAAAGCTCCTTATGAAGAATTTCAAAAATTAAATATTCCTTATAATGTGTTTATTAAACTTAAAAAAAATATATAAAAATATTTTCAAATACAAAACTAAGAAAGCAATGTTAATATATCCCATGAACAATAATCAAATGATAAAAATTAGAGGCGCTAGAGTTAATAATTTAAAAAATATTAACCTAGATATTCCTAAATTTAAATTTATTGCAGTCACTGGTGTTTCGGGCTCAGGTAAATCTTCTTTAGTTTTCGATACTTTATATCAAGAAGGTAAAAGAAAATATATAGAATCTCTTGATTCTGCTTCAAGACGATTTTTAGGCAATTTTAAAAAACCAGATGTTGATCAAATCGAAGGTTTATGCCCGTCTATTCACATTGAAAAAAAAATAATGTCTCATAACATACGTTCTAACGTAGGGACCATGACAGAAATTTACGATTATCTGCGATTATTATACGCTAATATTTCTATTCCTTACCATCCCATTACAAACGAACCAATCCAAAATCAAAATTTAGAAGAAATTGCTGAAAAAATTTTAAAATTTCAAATAAATTCTAAAATTTTTATTTTAGCGCCATACATAGAAGAAGAAAAAGGAACACATAAAAAACTTTTACAAAAATTAAAAAAAGATGGTTTCCTAAATTTAATTATCGATGATCAAATATTATCTTTAAATAACAATTTACCTTCATTGGATCCAGACAAAAATCATAACATTTATATAATTATAGATCGTTTAAAAATAAAGAAAGATAACAAAGAAAGATTATATGACTCTTTAGAATTATCTTTTTCTTTGGTTTCTGATAAAGTTTTTATATTTCAAGATCCCAAAATTTTTAAATTTTATCGTAATTATTCTAAAATTGATAATGATTTGATTATTCCAAAAAGAGACATAAAATTATTTTCTTTTAAGCATTCTTATGGATTTTGTACTAATTGTAAAGGAATAGGAATCAAAAAAACAATAGATCCCAAATTGACCGTTCGTTTAGATAAATCTATAAAAAATGGGGGGATCATACCTTATTTCTGTCATAAAGAATTATATACTCAAATACATGATTTAAAATCTTTTTGTGAACATAATAACATCAATATGAATGTACCTTTAAAAAAATTAGATACTCAATCATTAAATATTCTTCTTTATAAAAATAAAGATAAACTTTCTAAAGAAAATGATAATTTTAATACTCTTGATATGGGAGTTATTAATGTTTTAGAATATTATTATAATTTAGAAAATAATAAAAATAATATTAATTGGTTTATCGATTTATTTATGTCTCAAAAAAAATGCAATCTATGTTTAGGTGCGCGTTTAAACCAAGGAGCTTTATTATTCAAAATTCAAAACAAAAATATTTATGAGTTAACTCAATTAACTATAGAAAATTTATTAGTTTTTTTTCAAAATTTAAAATTAACCAATGAAGACAAACAAATATCAAATTTAATTTTTCAAGAAATATTAAATAGACTTAATTTTTTAAAAAATATTGGTTTAGATTACTTAACTTTAAATCATTATAGTAAAAATTTATCTGGCGGAGAAATACAAAGAATTAAATTAGTTAATCAAATTAGTAAAAAATTATCAGGAGTCTTATATACATTAGATAATCCTTCCATCGGATTACACCCTAAAGATAACGAAAAATTAATCAAATCTTTAAAAACAATTAAAAATTTAGGTAACACAGTTTTAGTAATAGAACGCGATCTTAATACAATTTTAGAGGCTGATTATGTTATAGATATGGGATTATTATCAGGAAATAAAGGAGGAGAAATAATAGCTTATGGTTCTCCTCAAGAAATTATGCAAAATAAACAAAGTTTAACAGGGCAATATCTTTCTGGCGAAAAAATAATTGATATTCCAAAACAAAGAAACCCAATTAATCATCATAAAACAATTAAAATAAAAAATATTTATGACAATAATTTAAAAAATATTAATGTTATTTTTCCTTTAGAAATTTTTACAATTATTACAGGTGTATCAGGTTCAGGGAAATCAACTTTATTACAAAAAATTTTATCTTTGGATCTTCGAAAACAAAATTTTGTAGAAAAATTAGAAAACAAAAAAAATATATTATTAAATAAATATAATAATATTCCGAAAATTATTAAAATTATTACTTCTTCAATAGGAAAAAAAAATAAAAGTAATTTGGCAGCTTATACTAAAATTTTTGATAATATTAAAAATTTATTGGCAAGCACTACAGAAGCTAAAATAAAAGGATATGCTAAAAATCATTTTTCTTTCAATAATATCAAAGGACGTTGCGAATATTGTTCTGGTCAAGGAATGAAGAAAAAAAATATGTATTTTCTGCCTGATGTTTTTATTAAATGCAAAAAATGCAATGGTCAAAAATTTAATAAAGAAATATTACAAATCAAATACAAAGACAAAAATATTGCTGATATTTTAAATATGAAAGTTGAAGAAGCTTTTTTATTTTTTGCTAATTTCCCCATTATTAAATTTCAACTAAAAATTTTAAAAGAAATAGGTTTAGAACACATCATTTTGGGTCAAGAATTTACAACTATTTCAGATGGGGAATTTCAAAGAATTCAATTAGCTTATGAATTAGCTAAACAAAAAAATAGAAATACTATTTATATATTAGATGAACCGACTATAGGATTACATTCAGAAGATGTGAAAAAATTCATTGATATAATTCATTATATAATTAAAAACCAAAAAGCTACAATTATTATGATCGAACATAATTTAGATGTAATTAAGAATGCTGATTATATTATCGATTTAGGGCCTCAAGGAGGGCCTAACGGCGGATATATAATGGCTGAAGGAACTCCCGAAGAAATAAGCCGAAATCCTCAAAGTTATACAGGACAATATTTAAAAAAAATATTAAATCTAAAATAAATAAAAAATAAGGTCAAAATCATATGACATTCAAGATTAAAACTTTATACAAACCAAGTGGCGATCAACCTACAGCTATCAAAAAAATACTTTCTAACTTTCAAAAACAGATCAAAGAACAAATTATTTTAGGTGCTACAGGTACAGGAAAAACTTTTACCATAGCCAATGTAATCCAAAAATTAAATCAAAACACTTTAATTATTGTTCATAATAAAACTTTGGCGGGGCAATTATATAATGAACTAAAAGAAATATTTCCAGAAAACAAAATAGAATATTTTATTTCTTATTATGATTATTATCAACCAGAAGCTTATGTTGTGTCTAGTGATACTTATATTAAAAAAACATCTAAAATAAATGGAGAAATAGATCAATTACGTCATAGAACAATTAATTCTTTAATTTATGGTTCAAAAGTTATTGTTATTTCCTCTGTATCTTGTATTTATGGCATAGGAGATATAAATGATTATAAATTATATGTTCTTTATTTAGAAAGAAACAAAAATTATTCTTTAAAAGATATATCCAAACAATTGGTAGAAATGCAATATAAAAGAAATGATGTCGAATTTGACAGAGGTACTTTTAGAATTAAAGGCAATAATTTAGAAATTATTTTATCTTCAGAAAATAAAAAAGGTATCAGAATTATATTTGATAACGAAGAAATTGAACAAATACAAATTTTTAATATTCCGAAAGGAGATATAATCGAAAATTTAAACAATATAACTATTTTTCCGGCTTCTCTTTATATGGCAAATAAACAAAAAATAAAAGAAACTATTAAAAGAATTCAAACAGAATTAAATGAACGTATTCAATATTTTAAAGAAAAAAATAAATTAGTAGAAATGCAAAATCTTAAAAAGAGAATAACAAATGATATTGAAATGTTGCAACAAATAGGTTATTGCAGTAGTATTGAAAACTATTCTCGTCATTTATCTCTAAAAAAACAAGGAGAAGCCCCTACAACTTTAATTGATTATTTTAATAAAAATTTTTTAACTATTATTGATGAATCCCATGTTACAATACCTCAAATTAAAGGAATGTACGCTGGCGATCGTTCTAGAAAACAAAATTTAGTAAAATATGGTTTTTGCTTGCCTAGTGCTTTAGATAATAGACCTCTAATGTTTTCTGAATTTGAAAAAAAATTAGACAAAGTAATTTATTTATCGGCTACTCCAGGAGATTATGAACTCGAAAAAAAAATTCCTATTATAGAACAAATTATTAGACCTACTTTTATTTTAGATCCAGAAATAGAAGTTAGACCAACCAAAAACCAAATTGAAGATTTATATTTTGAAATAAAAAAAAGAGCAAAAAAAAATGAAAGAACTTTAGTTACAACAATAACTATCAATATGAGTGAAGAGTTAACTAATTATTTAAAAAAAATAGGAATTAAAGTAACTTATTTGCACAGTAAAATAAAATCTCTTGAAAGAATGATTATTTTAAAACAACTTAGATCAGGTATATACGACTGTTTAATTGGTGTAAATTTATTAAGAGAAGGATTAGATTTACCAGAAGTTTCTTTGGTGGCTATTTTAGACGCTGATAAAACAGGTTTTTTAAGAAGCGAAAAAAGTTTAATCCAAACTATAGGTAGAGCGGCAAGAAATACTAAAGGAAAAGTTATCATGTACGGAGATGAAATGACAATTGCCATGAAAATAGCTATTAAAGAAACGCTACGTCGTCGTCGAATACAAGAAAATTATAACTCAAAGAATAATCTTATACCATCTGTTATTCATAAAAATAAAACAAAAACAACAGATATTAATAAAGATAAAAATGAAAAAATAGAATCTTTATTATTTGATAATAATAAACCTCATAAAAATTATAATTTAAAAGAACTTAAAAAATTAATGATAAAAGCTTCTAAAAAATTAGATTTTGAAAAAGCAGTTTTTTATAGAAATTTAATTATAAAATTAGAAAATGAAAAAACAGAAAAATGAAATTTAATGTTAAAAATAAAATTGTTTTATAATATCTTTAATCATAAAATAGGTTAAAAATTTTAAATATTTAAAAATATAATCAATTTTAAACATACTTTTTTTATTGATATTACAAGTTAGGATATTTTTGCTTTCATAAAATAAACAAAGGAAAAAAATAATAAAAAAGATCGTACTATTATAAAAATTTGTAAATTATTTAAAATAAATGATTTCAAATATAAAATAAAAATTTATAATCAAACAAACATCCTATATATCCGCTCTCAAATCAAAAATTAAATATTATTAATTTAAATTTGTTATAATAATAGATATTTACATAAAATAAAAATATTTGATTATATCAAAATATTAATGATAATTTATATATAATCAAAAATAAAGATCAAATAATAAATGAATAAAATAAATAAAAAAAATAAAAATATAAAAGTAGTTTCAACATCTACCAGTTGCTTAGATCATTGTTTTTATGATATCGGAGATATTGATCTAGTTAGAATTAGAATTTATATAAATAAAAAAGAATATATTGATGGCAAAACTATAAAAACTAAAGATTTTTATAATATTTTAAGTAAAAAAAATAATTTAGATATTAAAACATCTCAACCTCCTATTGGTGAATTAGTTTGTTATTTTAATGATATAGCAAAAAAAGGTTATCAAACGGCTTTTGTAACAACTCTTTCTAAAAAATTAAGTGGTAGTTATAATACTATTTGCCAAGTACAAAAACAATTAAAAGATAAAATAAACATAATTGTTTACAACACTAATACTGTTTGTTTTTCTGAAGGATATTTTGCTTTAGAAGCAAGGCGTTTATTCGATCGAGGAGCTTCTATAGAAGAAGTGACCCAACATTTAGATTTTATAAAAAAAAATAATACTATTTTTTTTATAGTAGGCACTTTAAAGCAACTAATTAGAAATGGCCGTTTAAGTAAAACAAAGGGTTTTTTAGGCAGATTGTTAAGAATTAAACCTATTTTACAAGTGAATGATAAAGGCGAAATTGTTTTAATTGAAAAAAGAATAACTATAGATAAAGTTTTTGCTTCTATTTTAGATAAAATTAAAAAATATACGGCTAATAAAAAATTTTTAATTCATCTTTTAACTGCTGGTTATACTCCTTTTAAAGAAAAATTTAAAACACTTTTAGAAAAAGAATTTAATTTAAAGAATATTATAGAAATACCTTCGACTCCTTCTATTGGTGCTCATATAGGAGATAATGCTTTAGGAGTTGGAATAATAATTTTGAAACCTTAATACAAAAATGAATTAAAAAGGTATAATTTTTTTGATGAAAAATTATAATCAAGAAAAAATCAAAATCCAAAAAGCACAAAAAATATTAAAAAAAATAAAACAAAAAGGATTTGAAGCTTTTATTGTAGGCGGAACAGTAAGAGATATAATTTTACAAAAACCTATAGAAGATATAGATATAACTACTAATGCTCATTATGAAGAAATAAAGCAATTTTTATTTTGTAAAAAGAAAAATATAAAATATGGTTCGTTTGAAATTATTTTTGAAAAAGAAAAATTCGAAGTCACTACTTATAGAAAAGAAGGTCCTTATTTAAATCACAGAAACCCTTCTTATATTGAATTTATCAAAGATATTAAAAAAGATTTAAAAAGGCGTGATTTTACTATTAATAGTTTTCTAATGAATGAAAAAAACGAAATCATCGATTATTTAAAGGGTTTAGACGACCTAAAACAAAAACAAATAAAAACTATCGGAGATCCTTACACAAAATTAACAGAAGACGCTTTGAGAATGATGCGTATTTTTAGTCTTCAAGCTAAAACTAATTTCGAAATAGAAAAAGAAACTAAAAAAACTTTAAAAAATAATATTTTTTTAATAACTAATATAAAACCTCATGAGATTATTAGAGAATTAAAAAAAATAACAAAACAAAAGTTTTTTCAAAAAGCTTTTTTATCTTTAAAAGAGACTAACGCTATTTCTTTTTTAAAAGAATTTAAAGAAGGAATTCTTTTTGTAATTGAAAAAAAAATTAAAACAATAAATCCAGAATCTTTTTTAGATTTGTCTTTTATTTTGAATCCTAACATAATAAATTCTTTTGTTTTCAGTGAAGAAGAAAAAAAAAGATTTCAAAAATTAATGTTATTGTACCACGACAATAAAAAAATTAATTATTTTATATGAATTAAAATTATATTCTTACAAAAAGAGGTAACAAAATATGAATCAAACTTTATTTTTAAAAGATAAACAAATAAATGAAAAAATTTCTTTTGTAGGAAAAATAACTAGTATTAATAAAGGGGAAAATTTTTTTAATGTTGATCTTTTATTAAAAGAAAATTTTAATATTAATATTAAATTAGATTCTTCTTTTGAAATACCAAAAAAAGAAAAAATATACTTATTTGAAACAGAATATAAAACCAAAAAAGAAAAAAAATTTTTAACATGTATAAAATTTAATATAATAGAAGAAATTTTAGATTTAAAACAAATATATTATTATTATAATCATTTTTTCAAATGTTCACCTATTTCATTTGAAATGTTGAATGAACAAATAACTATTTTTTTATCTAATGTTAAAAATCCTGTTTTAAAAAAAATAACTCATAGTTTATATTCCAAAAATAAAATATTTTTTTTAATTTCGCCAGCAGCTTGTAAAATGCATCATGATTTCTATGGAGGTTTAGGATATCATACTCTCAATATGTTAAAAATATCTAAACATTATACTGAAATATATCCTTTTTTGAATAAAGATCTCTTAACTTGTGGTATCATTTTACATGATATGGCTAAAATATTAGAATTTAATTTTTTATCTAAAAGTTATACAAAAGAAGGAATTTTATTAGGACATTTGATTTTAGGAGTTAATAATATTCATGCAGAAGCTCTTTTATTAGGATTACAAAATACAGAAGAAGTTTTGCTTTTAAAACATTTGTTAATTTCTCACCATGGTTTGTTAAAATATGGTTCATCAAAAGAACCTAAAACTGGAGAAGCTCTTTTATTATGGTATTTAGATGATATAGATTCTAAATTTCACACTTTGAATGAAAAAATAGAACAAACTAAAAAAGGGGAATTTACCGAAAATTTATCTGTTATAGATGGTAAATCTTTTTATAATCCTGATTTGTAATCTTAGTCATAAAATAATTTCGATTATTCCAAAAAATATAATAAAAATAATCAAAAATTATTGCTTTTTTCCAAAATGTATAAAGAAAGGTTTTATCAAATTTACAATGTACAAAAATAAAACAAATATAGATTTAGACTTTATAATTAATCAAAACAAAACAATTTTAATTGATTTCTTTGCCTCTTGGTGTGGACCTTGTCAAAAATTAATGCCAATTTTAGAAGTTTTTTCTAAAGAAAATCCAAACATAAAATTAATCAAACTAGATGGCGATTTATATCCTGATTATATGAATCAATATAATATTAAAAGTTTTCCTACTTTAATTTTATTTAGAGATGGGAAAGAAATCAAAAGAAAAATAGGTTATTGTTCAAAAGAAGAATTAATATCTTTTGTTAAGTAATTTATTTTTTGATACTTTTTTAAAAAACTACATTATTAAAATAAAAATTAATAAATAATAAAAAATATTTCAGAATTATAAAAAAAACAATTTTAAAATTTTTTAACAAAAATAAATTACTTTTTTTATAAATTTATTTTTAATATAAATAATGTTAAAATTAACTAGGATGTGCACATTTAAAATTATTTTTATTTTTTCGAATTTTTTTATTTTTTGATATTTAATTATCATGAAAAATTTTTATATAAATATTTTTCTATGTAATAAAAAATAAATTATTTAAAAAAAATAATAATTTTCTTATAAAAATTAATTTTATAAAATAATAAATTTGATAAAAATAAAATTTACTTGTAACAAAATATAACATATTTTTACACATTTAATATAATAATAAATGGAGTTCAAATTAATAAATGAAACTAAATAAATGTTATTGAATTCAATTTAATATGGAAAAAAATTTGAGAAAGATGAGTTATTATAGAACTTTATTATGAAAGATAATAAAAATAAAAAAATAAGTGTTTTAGGTTTACCTATTCATATAATTTTTGGTATTTTATTTATATTTTGTATCACAACTTATTTAGCTTTTAAAGAAAGAAAATTAACAGACTTCAATCCGGAAATATGGCATAAAATGATATTTATATTATTATTTTCAATGCTTTTAAGTGGTGTATTAAAAGCAATAGGAAATAACACTCCTATCCTAAGAAATATAGGAGGCGGAGCTATTTTATGTTTGCTTGTTCCTTCATTTATTTTTAGCAATGCAATAATAAAATCTAACGAATGGGCTCAATTTACAAAAATATTTAAAGATAATAAAAATTTTGTTAATAGTGCTTCTTTAATGGGTTTTTCTGAATTTTTTGTTGCTTTTTTAGTTACTGGCAGTCTTTTAAGCATTAATAAAAATGTTTTAAAAAATGCTATTCAAAAATTTTTACCATTAGTTCTTATTTCTTTATTTATATCCTCTTTAATAGTTGGGACCATAGGTTTTTTCTTGAAACCAATAAAAGATGTAGGTATATCTGGAATTAGCCCAGATCGTTCATTTTTAAATGCTATTTGTTTTATTTTTATTCCTATTTCTTGTGGAGGAATCACATGCGGAATAATTCCTCTTACGAAAATAATGAGTCAAGGTAGTGCCGATTTAGAAACAAAATTTTCATCAATTATTATGCCTTCTTTAATAGTGGGGGGGATTATGAGTGTTATTGTAAGTGGATTGATTAAATCTTTTTTTAGAAACAGTAAATATAATTCGCCTACAGGACAACTTGAAAAAGAAATATTGTCTGAAAATAAAAATACTAACATAAAAAAAACAGAATCTAAAGAAGACGACAATATTAGTTATGATAAAATAAAAACTGGTTTCGTAATTGTTTTTGCTTTATACGTTTTAAGTTCCTTATTAAGATATTCAACTGTCATTTTATTACAAAGTGTATTAAAAAATGCATCTAATTTAGTTCCGCCAATTATTGTTTTTTTAGTATTAGTTATTTTCTTATTAAAATTGTCTGATTTAATTCCTTCTTATTATGTTGAAAGAGTTAATCAAGCTTCTAAATTTGTAACAACTCATTTTTCAGACGCTATTTTAATTATAGTTGGTATAGGACTTAACTTTAATGCATTCGTAAATAAATGCAAAGACTTACCTTTTATAATTACTTGTTTATGTTGCGTTATTTCTACAGCTTCAGCTGCTGCTTTTATAGGTAATAAAATAGGTTATTATCCAGTTCAATCTTCTATTTCTGCCGGACTTTGTGCTAATAGTATCGGTGGTGCTGGTAATCTAGCTATTTTAGAAGCTTCTGATTCAAAACAATTAATGCCTTTTGCTCAAATATCTACTCGTATAGGCGGAGATATTGTTGTTATTGTTACTAGTATTATTTTCCCTATTTTTTATCATTTAGTCTAAAAATTAAAAAATATTAAATATTATGAAATATTCAATTGATTCAAAAAATAAATCTCGAATTGATTTGTTTGACAAAAACAAACTAAAACATTTTTTAATAAATATAGCAATCAATTCAATAGAAACAGAATTGTTATGTTATCCATCTTTAGGACTTGTTTCTTTTCGAGATTCTGGTTGTCATTTGGATATGAATATCAAAACTTTTTTAAGTTCTAAAGATACTTTTTATGATTATTTCGAAGAAATAAGTGATTTATGTATCAATTCGAAAGAACTAAACTTTAATAAATTAAGACAATTAGGCATTAAACAAGAAAAAAGAATGTTTTGTGCTACTAATAATATAAATACTCACAAAGGATTAATTTTTTCTTTTGGTATAGTTTTTTATATAACTTTTTATAGTTTAATTAATAATATTGATTTTTCTTGTTGGAGTGATAAAATCAAAAAATTTACAAAACCTTTAGAAAATGATTTTTTATTTTTCAAAAACAAAACTAAAGGTGAACAAATCTTCCAAAAATACGGTATATTAGGAGCTCGTGGAGAAGCTTTATCAGGATATCACAACATTTTCGTTAAAGGTTTACCTTTTTTAAAAAAATGTTGCGATAAATATCCGAATTTAAAAAAAAATGAATTATATTTATGTTTGTTAATTTTTTATTTAAAAGAAATTAATGATACTACTTTAATTTCTAAAATAGGTTATAAAAAAAATCAAGAAATAAAAGAAAATTTTCGAAAATTAATTGATGTTTTAGAAAACATAAATTTTGAATTATTTTTAAAAAAAATCATAAAACACAATGATTTTTACAAAAAAGAAAATATATCGCCTGGAGGATGTGCCGATCTTTCTGTCATAACTTTATTTTTATTTTATTTTTATAATTCAAAGAAATAAACATCCTCTTTTATAAAAAAACAAAAATTTTTAAATTTATATAAGCATTTTTTAAAAAGTGATCAAAATTATTACTTTTTTTAATATTTTTTTGAATTTTTAATTTTACAAATATAAAAAAGGTCGTTTTAGAATGGAAAATATTAAAAAACATATAAAACAATTAAGTTTAAATCCTCTAAGTGTTATTGTAAGAACTAAAACTTATGAAGATGCTCAAAAAGTATTAAAGAATACATTGGAAAATGGTTTTCTTTTTGCAGAAATAACTTTAACTGTGCCTAACGCTTATGAATTAATCCAAGAAAGTAGTAAAAAATATCCTAAAGCTTATATCGGTGCAGGTACTGTTTTAACTTTAGAAGAAGCAAAAATATCTATAGAAAAAGGAGCTAAATATTTAGTATCCCCTGTTTATAGCGAAGAAATTTTAAAATGGTCTTTAGATAATGATATTTTATACATACCAGGGGTTATGACTGTTAACGAAATGTATCACGTTACTCAAAGTGGAGCGCAAATATTTAAATTTTACCCTGCTGTTTCTTTAAAACCAGAAACTTTAAAATTAATAAAAAATCCTTTTCCTAATTTTAAAATATTAGCAACTGGAGGAATTAATTTAAATAATATTGAAAATTATTTTGATTCTGGTGTTTTAGCTGTAGGTATTACTGGTATTTTAGGTGGTATTTCTGATATAGTAGATGAAAAAATAATATCTAATTTAGCATCTAAATATGTACAAATTATTAATAAAATAATTCAAAAAAGAGGTAAATCTTTAAATGAATAATAATTATGAAAATATTAATTCTGATCAAATAGTATTTTGTGGATCTTTAGCATCAAGTGATTGTTTAGTGACTATTGAACCTAATAAAGAAAATAAAATAAATATTTCAATAGAATCTCCTTTTATTCGTCAATTTGGAAAAAGAATAAAAAAATTATCTTTAGATATTCTTGAAGAAAGAAAAATTTCATCTTGTAATTTAATAATCCAAGATCAAGGCGCAATTGATGAAGTTATAAAATCTAGAATTGTTACAGCTTTAGATAGAATGAAAAAAAAAGAAAATAATAAAAAAATTTAATAAAGAGAGAATGGGCAAAATGAAAAAAAATAGAAAAACTATGTTATTTGTTCCGGGTAATACTCCTTCTTTATTTAAAGATGTTATTTCTTATGAAATTGATACTGTAATGTTTGATTTAGAAGATTCTATCAGCGTTGAAGAAAAAGATTCTGCTAGAGAATTAACTAAAAATATGATTAATTTTTTTAATTATAATCAATACAATATCGAAGTGGCTGTCAGAATTAATCATTTTGATACAATATTTTACGAAGAAGATTTAAAAGTTATGGTATCGGAATCTAAAACAAATATATTACGTTTGCCTAAAATTGAAACCAAAGAAGATGTTTTAAAAATTATAAGCGATATAGAAAAATTAGAAAAACAATTTAATAGAAAAGAAGAAATTAAATTATTTTGCGCATTAGAAAGTGCAAAAGGTATTTTAAACGCTTATGAAATAGCGACTTCATCCAAAAGAGTTGTTGGAATCGCTTTAGGTGGGGTTGATTATTTATTAAATTTACAAGCTGTAAAAACAAATTCAAGACATGAATTATTATTTGCTCGCCAAATGATTGTTCATGCTGCTAGAGCCGCTAATATTGATGCTTTTGATTGTATTTATAGCAATATTCAGGATTTAAAAGGCTTAATCCAAGAAACTCAATTTGCAAAAGAATTAGGGTTTAATGGTAAATCAGCTATTCATCCTAATCAATTACCTATTATTAATAATATTTTTACCCCTAATAAAAAAGAAATATCTGAATCTTTAAAAATTTTACATGCATACAAAGAACACCAACAATCTAATAAAGGTGTATTTTCTATAGAAGGACAAATGATAGATAAACCTGTTATACAACATGCAGAAAATATTTTAATGAGAGCAAATATAAAAAACCCTTTAATTTAATTAATATTATTAAAAAAAGAAAAATACAAAAATATAAATAAAGGTTAAAATGAAATTATGAAAAATATAGATAATGAAGTTTTAAATAAAATTAAAAAAAATTATAATTTAGAATATAAAAATTTGGCTTCTCAAGAAAATAAATCTTTGTCAGGCAGAATAAAAAAAACTAAAATAATTTCTTCTTTAGAAGAAGCGATTATAAAAAGTGGTTTAAAAAATGGTATGACTATTTCTTTTCATCATCATTTTAGACACGGAGATCAAACAGTTGAACAAGTTATGAAAATCATTGATAAATTAAATATAAAAGATTTGACTGTGTCTGCTTCTTCTTTTACTAGATCCCACGAATGTTTTGTTGAATATATCCAAAAAGGAATAGTTACTGGTTTAGAAGGATCAGGTTTCAGAGGCAAATTAGGAGATTTAGTTTCAGAAGGAATTTTGAAAAAACCAGTGATTATACGTTCTCATGGAGGAAGAGCAAGAGCTATTGCAAATAGAGATTCTAAAATTGATATAGCTTTTTTAGCGGCTTCTAGCAGCGATGAAATGGGTAATGCTAATGGTAGTAATCAAAAAGGTCTTTCTTCTGTTGGTTCTTTAGGTTACGCTTTAGTTGATGCACAATATGCTAATAAAGTAATTATTATAACGGATAATTTAGTTTCTTACCCAAACAGTCCTATTTCTATTCCTCAAATCTATGTCGATTTTGTTGTAAAAGTGGATCATATTGGTGATTCTTCTAAAATTGCATCAGGAGAAATTCATAATGTTTTTAATCCAAAAGAAATTAAAATAGCTAACAATATTATTAAAGTAATCAAAAACACTCCTTATTTCGAAAATGGTTTTTCTTTTCAAACTGGAACAGGTGGCGCTTCACAAGCATCCTTAATGATGTTGAAAGAAGAAATGTTGAAAAAAAATATTAAAGCTTCTTTTTTTCTAGGTGGTATTGTTCAATCCGAAGTTGAATTTTTAAAACAAGGATTGGTGGATAAATTATTAGATGTTCAATCTTTTGACTTAGGCGCTATCAAATCTATCAGAGAAAATTATGAAAAACATTTAGAAATATCTGCTTCTTTTTATGCAAATCCTTTTATTAAAGGTTGTGCTGTTAATAAGTTAAATTTCGGAATATTAAGTGCTTTAGAGATAGATATTAATTTTAATTGTAATGTTTTAACTGGTTCTGATGGTTATATAAGGGGAGCTTCAGGAGGTCATTCTGATGTGGCTTTTGGTAGTGATATTTCTATAGTGGCTATCCCATTAATAAGAGGAAGAATTCCTTCTATAACAAATAAAGTTAATACAATAGTAACACCAGGTAATACAATTGATATTGTAATTACCGATATAGGTATAGCTGTGAATCCTTTAAGAAAAGATTTAATTAAAATTTTGACTGATGCTCAAGTTCCTTTGACAAGTATAGAATATTTACGTGATTTAGCATATAAAATTACAGGTGAACCTGAACCAATAGATTATGATAAAAACAAAATTGTTGCTTTAGTTGAATATCGTGATAAAACTTTAACAGATGTTATTTATAAAGTAAAACCATTCATTTTATAAAATTATTATATATATTCAATCAAAAAATAATATGAATTTAAAAAAAAATATTTTAAATTCTAGAGAGAAAAGATATCTAAAGCAAAAAGAAATTTTAAAAAAATATCAAAAAGGTTTAATAAATATAACTTTAAATATTCCAGGCCAAAATAAAAATAAACCTTTATATGATATTTTTTTTAAAAAAATAATTAATAAATTATTAATACCTTTTTTTAAAAATTTAAAAATTATACGTTTAAATCAAAATCAAATGTTTTTGAAAGATTATGCAGGTATTTATTTGAATATAATGTTAAATACTAGAGATGAAAATTTATTAAAATTTGTAAAAGAGAAATTAATTGAATTAGAACAAAAAAAACCTTTTTTAATATTTGTAGATATTGACATAATTAATACAGAACATAAATATATAAAAAGAGAATTTTTACAAAAAATTCCAAGAAAATGTTTTTTATGCGATAAAGCAGCTAAAATTTGTGCTATTGAAAAAAACCATAATTTAAAAGATTTATTAAATTTTATCGAAACGAAAATGAAAAAATTTTTGTCCAATAAAAGTCAAATTTAATAAAAATTAATGTTTTTTTTCGATTAATTTTAATAATTCTTTGTTTTCTTTATATTTTAAATAATTTAATTTTTTTAAATAATTCAAACTAGATATTGGTACTAATTGAGATATTTCTTCAAAATTACCTTGAATAAATAATTTTCTTACTTGAGTTGCTGAAATACTTTTGTCTTGATACTTTTTTCTTGGAATTATAATTAATTCTATTTCTTTTGTTTTAAATACTTCTGACATAATTTGATTATATAAATTAGTAGTATTTGAAAAAGGTTCTTCGCCTACAAATCTTTTTTTTATATTTAAGGCAGGAGCTATATAATTAACAAAAATAAATGTATCTAAAATTATTTGTTGCTTAACAACTTCTTCTTTGGAAGGTAAAAAATAAGAAGGGAAAATATTTTTCGATACTAAATAATTGCTTCCTTCTAAAATTTTAACATTCGAAAAATTTTGAGTAGCTAATTTAATCATATCTAAACGTTCTTTGTATGTAAATAATGAACCTTCTTCGCTAACCATAATAACATAAACAAAAGAACTATTTTCGCAAGCTTTTTTTATTAAATATTCATGTCCTTTGGTAAAAGGATTACAATTCATAACTATAACACTGCTATTTTCTTTATCTTCTTTTTGATTCGATAAATATTTTAAATATTTATCGAAAAGATCGAATCTATTTGTTAAAAAACCAAATTCATCATTATTATATATCATCCGAAAACCTAAATTTTGAAAAATTTTGAAATTAATAGGTTTAGTAAAAACAAAAATTTCTTTAAAATGATTTTTATAAATTCTTTTAATCATAAAATCTATTAAAATATTAGCTAAATTGTAATTTCGATATTCTTTTTTTATCACTAAACAACGTAAATTATTTAAATAACGACCAATTGCAGCAATTAATTCATCTTCATCAGATAAAATAATAGCGTATTCTTCTATAAAATCATTTTTTAAATTTTCTTCGCATAAAAGTTTTTCTATTTTAGTAATAATTTCTTTATTATCATTAGGATAAATAATTTTAGGTATTGATAAAAACATAATAAACTTATATATACCCTTCTTTCTTTGTTTTAAATATTTTAAATTTAATATTTAATTTAATAATCTAATAAATATTAAAATAAAATGTTCATTTTGAATTTTAATATTTCATTTATATAAAGTTTAAATCAAATATTAAATTTAAAAAAGTCATATTCCTATAAAAAATAAAATTTTTATAGAATATTTTATGGAATTAATAAATTTTTAGGTTAATTTTTTGAAAATTATAAATTCTAACTAATCAATCTAATCTAAAAAATTTATCTAAATTCATTAGTTTAAACTTCGAATATTTTGTTAAGTATTTGAATGAATTATGAATATTGATTTATTAAAAATATTTACAATTACTTCTTCGTAAGCGCCATCCATTAAATTATCATTCAAAAAAAACAATATAATATTAAAAATTGAATTATTAAATCAAAAAATATAAAAAATGATTATAAAAAAGACTAGAGATGGTGAAGTTTTTTCAACTAGTCTTTTTTATGTTATTAAATTCAATTTAAGCATCTTTATAAAAATCTAAAATATTTTATTTTTTAATTTTATTTAATAAATGATTTACAAAATCAAAAACTGTTTCTGGAGAGCGAGAAGTAATAAAAATATCGCTAGTAATAGCTCTTTCTAAAGGACAATAATTTCCTTTTATGTATTTGTCATAACCAGGATAACAAATAAAATTATGATTCTCTAATAAATTTAATTTACCTAAAAAAGCAGGAGCAGCACAAATAGCGCCAATAATTTTTTTATTTTCTGCAAAATATTTTATAATTTTAAAAAGTTTATTTAAATTTAAATCATTATCATCTAACATTCTTTTTACATATGGGCCACCTGGAATAATTAAAAAATCATATTCAGATAATTTAATTTCGTCAATATATAAATCTGACATTACCATAAGCCCTTGAGAAGATAAAACTTTTAAAGAAACATTAGAAGTAAAAGTTTTGACATCTAAAAAATTTTTTCTTAAAAATGATCTTGTAGCTAAAGCTTCGCAATCCTCAAAATCATCAGATAAAAACATTAATCCTTTTTTCATAAAAACAACCTCTTTATAGTATTTGATTAAAAACAAAAAAATAATAGAAAAAATTAACCTTCATTTAAATTATCTAAATTTATTTTATCATTATTTATAATAAACTTCGCATATAATAAAATTTTATAATTTCGTTTTTATTAATATCTTTTTTATTTTTATAAAATAAAAATTACGGAAAATATGATATAATTATTTGGATATTTTTTATTTATCGAATATATAAATATCCTTTTTAACTTTTATCTTTTGAAAATAAAAATAAAATAAAATAAAAATAAAATAAAAATAAAATAAAAATAAAATAAAAATAAAATAAAAATAATAGAAAAGAGAATGAATAAAAAATTAAATCATTAAAAACAAAGTATTTTCCAAAAAATAAATATTATTTATTTTTAATTATATATTATTTTATATATTTATTCTTAATTAGTTTTTTTAGCACCATTAAAGGAATCCAAATTCAAGAAGAAGAAAAAATTAATTCAATAAGAGAACAGATTTTAAAAATAAAACAAGATGCCGAAAAAGAATTAAATACGGCTAAATCAATAAAAAAGAAAGTTGATGATTCTTTTAATAAAAATTTTTTATTAACAGAAGAAATCAAAATGATAGAAAATGAAAAAGATCCAAATACAGCTATAGGTCAATTTAAAGCAGCAGAAAAAGAATTTCAAACAGCAACAAATGAAATCCTTTTAGAACAAATTTATACTTTATTACAAAATTCTCTTCAAAGTTATAAAAAAAGTATAACTAATATCAAAAAATATAAAGCTTTAGTTCATAAAGAAATAGCAGAAAAAGAATTTGTAGAAATCAATAAAATGATAGATAAAACCAATGATTTTTTCTATGATACAGAAAAAGCAATAAATTTAAAAAAAGAAATAAATAATGAAATAGGAAATACAACACAAAAAAACACAATAATTTATTTGTTAGAAAAAGCCAAATCAAAATTACAAGAAGTAAATGATAACGTTGGGGACAGCGGTAACAATATGCATAATAGAGTAAATGCAAATAATCAATATGAGTATGTAATACATTATTATCAAGATATTTTTGAAAAATGCCAAAACTTAAAAATTAAATTAAAAAATTTTTTTATAGAAATATTTCAAAAAGATACAGCAGAAAAACAACAAATGCCAAATAATAATGATGATAAAATTATTACTTTATTTAATGAGCAAAAAAAAATAAAAAAATGGCAAATTATTATATTAATTTTTAATTTAATTTTTTATATATTAATTTATATATTTTTTAAAAAGAAAAATAAAAATAATTTTTGCCAAAAAATTGAAAATAAAAAATTTTTGTTAAAAAAGAGTTTATAAAACTCTTTTTTTTTTAAAACAATCCGAATTATAACAAAATAACAAAAGCTAAAGCATAATTTGTGCTATGAGAAATAGAAATCATAATTTGAGCAGACAAATAAGAATGAATAACATAAGGGAATCCTGAAATAGAATCATTTAAAATAGACCAATCACAATAATTATTTTTTAAATTACCTTTTTGATAAGCTTTAAAAATAGCTTCTTTAGCGGCCCATCTGCCCGCTAAAAAACTTATTTTTCTTTTTAAATGACTAATATCTTTATATATAAAATATTCTGCATCAGATAAAATTCTATCAGCTATTTTGTCTACGCCTATTTTTTCAATTTCTTGCATTTCAACCAAATCAATGCCAATATTTTTCATTTTTTGCATCCTTATTAATTTTAAGACTCGTTAATTGAATTTATAATAAAATTCAATTCTTTTTCATCTATTATCTTAATTTTTAATAAACGCGCTTTTTCTAATTTAGAATCACTATTTTCTTTACCCACAATCAAATAATCAGTTTTAGAAGAAATACTTTTAGAAACAAAAGCGCCATATTTTTCTAAAAGAGTAGTTATATCTTTTCTTGAATAATTATTTAAAATCCCTGTACAAACTATTTTTTTATTTTGTAATATATTTTTATTAGATTGAATAATTTCAGAATTTTGTACTGAAGAACCAAAAACAATTCCCTTAGATTGTAATAAATTAATTTCTTCAATATTTTTCTTATTTTGAAAATATTGACATATACTAATTGAAATTTCTGGACCTATTTCAGGGATTTTCATTAATTCTTCAAAAGTAACTTTTTGTAAATTATGAACATTTTGAAATTTATTACTTAATAATTTAGATATTTGTATACCTACATGATCAATGCCTAAAGCAAATAAAATTCTATAAAAAGATTGAGTCTTACTTTGTTCTATAGAATTTAAAATATTAGTTATTTTTTTATCTTTAAAACCAAACAATTGTTTCAATTGAGGATACTTATCTTTTAAAAAATATAAATCAGAAATTTTTTTAATTATCCCTTTTTGAAAAAAAGTAACTAAAGTTTTTTTACCTAAAGCATTAATATCCATAGCTTCCCGAGAGACAAAATGAATAATTTTTTTTATTTGCTTTTCTTCGCAATAATTATTTAAACAAAAATAATCTACTTCATTTTCTTTTTTAGTTAAAACTTCTCCGCAAAAAGGACAATTACTCAACATTTGAAAAGGTATTTGGTTAGTTCTTTTGTATTTTACAACTTCTAAAATTTCTGGAATAATAGAGCCTGATTTATGGACTAAAACAAAATCATTAATACGAATATCTTTTCTTTGGATATAATCATAATTATGAAGTGATATTTTAGATAATAAACTACCATCTAAAATAATAGGCTGAATATCAGCAATAGGAGTTAAAACACCTGTTCTTCCAATTTGAAAATTAATATTTTTTACTACAGTTTCGCCTTTCAAAGAATTAAACTTATAAGCAATAGCCCATTTAGGATATTTACTTGTATTACCTATTAAATTATGTAAATTTAATTCGTTAACTTTAATAACAACTCCATCTATATCATAAGGTAAATTATTTTTAAGTTTCTCGTAATAATTAATTTTTTCTTTTAATTCATCAAAAGAATAAACAACATTAAAATAAGTATTTACAGAAAAACCCATTTTTTTTAAAAACATTAAAACTTCATATTGTGTTCTAATAAAAGAAGGGGGATTAATGATAGAATAAATAAAAGATGATAATTTCCTATTAGATACTATTGCAGAATTTAATTGTCTTAAAGTTCCTGAAGCTGCATTACGAGGATTAGAAAATAAAAATTTGTTTTGATATTTTTGTTCTTTATTTAACTGTTCAAACGAATCATGATCAAAAAAAATCTCCCCTCTTACTTCTAAATCTATTGATTCTGGTAATTTTAAAGGAATATCTTTAATAGTTTTTATGTTATCGGTTATTAATTCGCCAACATAACCATTCCCTCTTGTTAAAGCTTGAAATAAAATACCTTTCTTATATTTTAAACTAATAGCGACTCCGTCTATTTTAAGTTCTAAATTAAAACAAAAAGGAATTTGTTGTTTTGATAAACGATCACAAAAAAGTTTTAATTCTTTAAAATCAAAAACATTATTTAAAGATAACATTGGTACATCATGCGATACTTTATCAAATTTAGAACTCAAAAAGCCACCTACTTTAAAAGTAGGACTATAAGACAATTTATATTCAGGATATTCTTTTTCTAATAAAATCAATTCTTGCAATAACGCATCATATTGAGAATCTGTTAATTCTGTTTCGTTTAATTGATAATATTCGTAATTAGCTTTACAAATTTTATCTGTTAAAGTTCTAATTTTATTTTTTATTTCAAATGTCATTTTTATAACCTTTTTATTTAATGTTATAACATATAATTAATTTTGAATAATTTACAAAATGAACAAAAAATATTCTTTCATTATATATAATAAATATAAAAATTATTTTTATTTTATAAAAAAAATTACTTAAATAATAAAAGTATTATATATTTAAATTAAATAATTTACTAGCATTATATGTTGTTTGTTGAGTGACTTCTTTTAAACTTATTTGTTTTAAATAAGATATTTTTTCCGCTATAATTTTCATAAATCCAGGTTCATTTGTTTTATTTTTGTCTAAAGGAAATGGAGTTAAAAAAGGAGCATCTGTTTCTAACAAAATTTTATCCAAAGGAATTTGTTGAACGATTTTTTGCGCTTCAATAGCATTTTTATAAGTAATAATACCTCCTAATCCTACATAAAAACCTAATTCTATAGCTTTTTTGGCTTCTATAAGATGACTAGTCAAACAATGAAATACTCCTCTAATTTTACCTTTATAAGGTAATAACATTGAATATATTTCATCAAAAGATTCTCTTGCGTGTAAAATAATAGGCAAATTATACTCTAAAGCTAATTTAATTTGGATTTGTAAAAATTTTTTTTGAATTAGTAAAGAACTTTTGTCATGATATAAATCTAAACCAATTTCTCCTACAGCTACTACTTGTGGATGTCTCAAATATTTTATAATACTTAAAGGATCTTCATTTAACCAATGACAAGGATGAATTCCGACAGCAGCTTTAATGGATTTATTTCGAGAAGCTAATTCAATTGCTTTTTCGTTTGTTGCTTTATCCACGCCAGGTACAATAAAATATTGAATATCATTTTTATAAGCTCTTTCAAGAACTTTATTTAAAACTTTATCAAAATAATCAAAATTTAAATGAACATGTGTATCAATTAACATAATTTTTATTTCTCTTTTAACAAATTAATTTTTACTATTTAATAAATAAAAAACCCAAATAATTGGGTTTTATAATATATATTCGAAATATTTATTTGAATAAAATTAAAGATGAATAGGTTTATCTATTGCTCCTAAAAAAGTTTCCGAAATTATTTCTGATAAAGTAGGATGAGGATGAATTACTTTGATCATATCATAAACTGTTGCTTCTAGGCTTATAGCAACACCAATTTCGCTAATTAATTCTGTAGCGTTACAAGATAATATATGCATACCTAAAATTTTTGAATTATCTTTATTAACAATTAATTTAACAACACCATCAGTTTCTCCATCCGCTAAAGCTTTTCCTATAGCACTGACAGGAAACATTGAAACTTTATAATTTATTTCCTTATCTTTTGCTTGTTCTTCTGTCATACCTATAGTAGATATTTCAGGAAAGCCATAAATACAATTAGGAACTAAATTATAATCCATAGGGAAAAGATGTTCTTTAGAGTTTAAAGCATGAGAAACAGCTATAATACCTTCATGACTAGCAACATGAGCTAACGTATATTTACCATTCACATCTCCAATAGCATAAACTCCTTCAACAGAAGTTCTTAAAAAATTATCAGTAATTATACCGCTTCTATCTGTTTTTAAATTCAAATTTTGAATTCCATCTAAATTAGGTTTAATACCGACAGCCATTAAAATTAAATCTGCTTCATCCTGATATATTTGATTATCCATTTCATAATGAACTTTATTATTATCTATTTTTACTACTGTAGAATCTGTATAAATTTTAATACGATCTTTTTTTAATTTTTTAGCATAAAGTTTAACAATATCAT
The DNA here is from genome assembly GCF_028595955.1 of Columbia Basin potato purple top phytoplasma. Taxonomy (GTDB): domain Bacteria; phylum Bacillota_I; class Bacilli_A; order Acholeplasmatales; family Acholeplasmataceae; genus Phytoplasma. The sequence continues at coordinate 56,607 of NZ_JANHJP010000001.1, read as the reverse complement.
GATCTATATTACTTAATATATTTTTTTGCTTTTCTATAATTATAACTTCAGAATTTAATTTAGCAAAAAGAGTTGCGAATTCTACTCCAATAACTCCTCCACCAATAATAATTAATTTCTTAGGAAATTTTTCTAATTGAACTAATTCTTTACTAGTATAAAGAAATTTATTTTCATAAGATTCTTTAGCTCCAGGAATTGGAGGTATAAAAGCGCTAGAACCTGTAGCAATAATAAGTTTTTTAGTTTCTAATTGTTTATCCCCTACTTGAACTAAATTTGGAGTTAAAACTTCTGCAAAAGAATTATATAAATCAATTTTATTTTTTTTTAATAAAAAAAGAATACCATTATATAATTGTTTAACTATTTTATCTTTACGATTCAAAATAGATAACCAATCAAATGAAATATCATTTATTTTATTAATACCGTAATTATCAATATTTTTAGCAATATCAAAAACCTTAGCGCTTTTTAAAAATGATTTAGTTGGTATACAACCATAATTAAGACAAATACCACCAACTTTATGTTTTTCTATTAAAGCAACTTTAGCGCCTAACTGAGCTGCTTTAATAGCAGAAACATAGCCCCCCGGGCCACTACCAATAATTAAAATATCGTATTTTGTCATATATTTGTTCTTTGTCTTCTTTCTAAAAAATTTATCGATTTTTTTAATAAATGTATTTTTCTAATTCTGTAATATTAGTTAATACTGAAGTAATTTTGTTTAAAAATCTAGAAGCATCAGCACCATCTATAACACGATGATCGAATGTCAAAGAAACATGTAAAATATCAGCAATACAAATATTATTATCTTTAACTACTGGTTTTTTAATAATTTTGCCAATCCCTAAAATAGATAATTCAGGCAAATTAATAATAGGTGTGCATTGTAGACCGCCAATAGAACCAAAATTACTTAAAGTAAAAGTTCCATTTTGGAGTTGCTTCAATGTTAATTTGCCTTCTTGAGCATTTTTAGCTAATTTATTAATTTCTTGAGCTAACTCAATGATATTTAATTTATCAGCGTTTTTAATATTAGGAACCATTAAACCCCGCGGAGTATCTACTGCAATACCTAAATTAATAAATTTTTTTATAATTATTTCGTTTTTAACAGAGTCAAAACTAGAATTAAACAAAGGAAATTCAGTTAAAGCAGAAATAACTGCCTTAGCTATAAAAGCCATATAAGTTAATTTAATACCTTGAGGTTCTAATTCATTTTTTAATCTTTTTCTTAAAAAAACTAAATCAGTAATATCTATTTCTTCTGTAACAGTCACATCAGGAATTTCTGTTTTTGCAACAACCATTTTCTTAGATATTACTTCTCTTATTTTTGAAATTTTACAAATTTCTATTTCATTTTCTGTGTTTTTGTTATCACTTTTTATATTATTATTATTATTATTATTTTCCATATATTATAACTTTTCCTTTTTCTAAATTACCGAAAAATTATTCGATTGTTAATAATAAATCTCCAACTTCGATATCATCGCCTTCTTTGAAAAAAATTTCTTTAATCTTACCTGTAGCAACAGAAGGAATAAAAACAGAAACTTTATCAGTTTCAACTTCTAATAAATCTTGTCCTTCTTTAACTTGATCTCCTACTTTGCACAAAAATTTAATAATTTTTCCTTCCGTAATTCCCTCTCCTATATCTGAAAAACGTAATTCAAACATTATAAATAATCACCTTTCCTAGTATTTTTTTTATTTATTGAATATTTTTTTAATTTTGTAAATAATTTTATCAGGATTTAAATTTTGATGATATTCTCCTCTAGCTAAAGGCATAATAATATCAAAACCTGTAACTCTTTGAGGAGCTGATTTTAAAGAATCAAAAATATGTTCATTAACTAAAGTTATTATTTCTCCAGCTGGGCCATAAGTTTGAGTAGCTTCATGAACTACTAATAATCTACCTGTTTTTTTAACAGAAGTTAAAATTGTTTCTTTATCTATTGGATTAATAGTTCTTAAATCTATTAATTCTATAGAAATACCTTCTTTATCTAATTCATCTATAGCTAATTTAGAAATTGGAACAGCAGAGCTCCAAGCAACTAGAGTAATATCATTGCCTTCTTTAACTACTTTAGCTTTTCCTATTTCCACTTCGTATTCTTCTAAAGGTACTTCTTCTTTTTTACCACGATATAAAAGTTTTGGCTCCATATAAATAACAGGATCCGGGCTATTGATAGCCGCGATTAAAAGTCCTTTAGCATCATAAGGATTAGAAGGAACAACTACTTTTAAACCTGGAATCGAACCTAAAATAACTTCTAAAGATTCTGAATGGTGTTCTAAAGCTTTTACTCCTCCTCCTACAGGAAATTTTAATACCATAGGACATGTAAAACTATTTCTAGAACGGTTTCTCATTCTAGCTGCATGAGAAATTAGATCTTGTAAACCTACGTAAACAAAACCATCAAATTGAATTTCTGCAATCGGAATTAATCCATTAATAGACATTCCTATAGCATTTCCTACAATACCAGATTCTGTTATTGGACTATCGAAAACACGTTCTTTTCCATATTTATCTTGTAAACCGGCTGTTACTCGAAAAACTCCGCCTAATTTACCAATATCCTGACCGAATAAAACTATTTTTGGATTTTTTGCTAATTGAATATCTAAAGTATGATTAATAGATTGTAATAAATTCATTAAAACTTTATTTGACATTATTATTTATTGACTTTCCTTTTTATATTATTTATCCATAAATTTAGATGAATAATTATATGATTAAAATCACTTTTTTTATTATGCAATAAAAAAAATTATAAAAACATATAATAATAAATATTTATTTCGAAAATAAATATTTATTATTTTTTTTGATTTTTTATTTTTAAAAATTCTTCATATTCGGAATATTGTTTTTTTAATTCAGGAGTCATTTCACTATAAATATGCTCAAAAATTTCAATAGGTTCTACTTTAGTACCATAGGACATAATATTTTTATGAACTTGAGAAACATATTCTTCTGTTTCCTTGTCTATTTGTTCTATTATATCTTGTGTTAAAATTTGTTTATTTAATAAATATTTTTGAAAACGAACGATAGGATCTTTTAATTGCCATTCATCCTCTTCTTCTTTCGAACGATATAAAGTTGTATTATCATTAGTTGTATGAGCGCCCATACGATAAGTTACAATTTCTAACAAACCAGGACCTTTTTTTTGTCGTGATCTTTCAGTAAAATATTTAACAGCTGTATGAACCGCTAAAACATCGTTACCATCAACTAACATGCCTGGAATTCCGAAAGCATAACATTTTTGAGCTAAAGTTTCAGAATTAGAAGCGATTTGTCTAGGAGTAGAAATAGCATATTGATTATTTTGGATAACAACTACTAAAGGAGCTTTAAAAACAGAAGCAAAATTTAAACCTGCATAAAATTCATCATGAGCAGTACCACCATCGCCTATCGTAGCTAAAGTGACTTCATCTTTATTTTGTATTTTACTTGCTAAAGCTAAACCTGATCCCATAGTAACACTAGAACCTATTATAATATTAACAGGTAAAATACGTTTATTAGGATCCATTTTAGAACCTTTTTCATTACCAAACCAATAAAGATATATATTTTCCAATGAAATACCACGATACAAATATAAACCTATATCCCTAAAATAAGGCGAAATCCAATCTTGATTTTGTAAAGCAGAAGCAGTTCCTACTTGTGAAGCTTCATGACCTCGATTAATAACATAAGATAACATTCTACCTTGACGTTGATATTGAACAGCTTTTAAATCAGAAATTCTGCATAAAACCATTGTTTTATACATTTTCATTAATTCATCTTTAGATATTTTAGGTTCTAAATCTGGATTAATTACTTTACCTTCTACATCTAAAATTTGCAGTTTTTCTTTTTTTAAAGGATTATATAATTCAAATATTTCTTCCATAAACAAAAAGCCCTTTTTACTAATTTTTTTATAATAATTAAAATTACAATATTTTTTATAATAATCAAAATTACAATATTATATTACTATACATAAAATATAAATGCATAAATAAATACACATATTTTTTATTTTAATGTACATTCGTATTTCGTTTTTGCATTGTTTTATGCAAAACATATTTCAATTATAAACATAATAAAAAAAATTAAATCAAAAATACTCAAAATTATATAAAACATATATCAATTCTACAATTAAAAAATTAAAAAAAATATATAAATAACTATTTATGCCATATTATAAAAATTTATCTAAACATTTAAAATAATTCATAATCAAAATAATTTATAAATTTTATAATATTACAAACTTACTTAATAATTATAACTTATTTGAATCTAGGATTTTCACAATTAACAACATTTACAATATTTAATTTATTTATGTTTTAAAAGCATAAATATATAATAAATATTATTATAAAATATTATGTTAAAATAATACAGTATAGAAACATTTTATTTATTTCGTTTTGGGATTTTATCCTTGTAATAAATAAATTTGTTGTTAGGCTGGTGTGGCGAAATTGGTATACGCATTTGACTCAAAATCAAACGAGCTTAAACTCATGTCGGTTCGAGTCCGACCATCAGTACCAAATAAATTTTTTTATAAATAAAGCTAATATCAAATAATATAAGAAAAATAATCACATGAACAAATTCATGTGTTTATTTTTTTATACTATAAATTACTTTCTTACATATAAAATAATTATTAGCGAAATAATAATAAATTTTAAAAAATAATAGTTATAAGAGTAAATAAATAATGAATCTAAATATTAACAATAATTTTAATTCTTTTATGCAAAGATTTAATGAGAAAAACAAAACTACTTACAAACTTAATAAAACACTTGTTGAAAAAAAAAATAATAAATGGATTTTAGAAATCTCAGGAGAACAAAATTTATTAAACATTTGTTCTTCAGAAATATTCAAACAAGAAATTAAAACTTTTTTATATAACGAAGTAAAAAGTTTTATTCAAAATTTTCAGATTAGCATTAAATTTTCATTTATAAATTTAAAAAATATAAAAGATGAAAAAATATGGTCCGAAATATTTAAATATCTTTTGAACAAAATTATTAATAAAAAAAATGAAACAGAAGATTTTTATATTTTATCTAATAGTTATATTAGAGTTATAGAAATTCAAGAAATTGATTTCCAAAATAAAATATGTCAAATAAAAATTCAATTTAATGAAAATAGTCCACAATATAATGAAGAAAAAATAAAAAATACAATTCAAAAATTAGATAAATTATTAAAAAAAGAATATAATTCTGATTTAGATTTAAATTTGCAAAAAATAAATTTACTACAAATAACACAAAAAATATATAATGATAAATTTTTTTTAAATTTTAAAGATATTCCTTTGACTTATCAAGAAGCTTCTGAATTAATAAGTAAAAAAAAGAAATTTTGGATAAAAGGTTATGTTCAACAAATATCTAAAAAAGAAACTAAAAATAAACAAATTTTATTTTCTTTTTATTTAATAGAGCCTGATACGAAAACAGATTCTATATTTTTGAAAAAATTTTTCAATCCTAAAACAGAAAAATATAAACAAATAGAAAAAGATTTTCAAGAAGGAATTTTAATTGAAATTTTAACTTCTTTTGTGAAAGATACTTATAAAAAAGACAATTTTTATTTTGATATAGATGAATATAAAGTTTTAGATCATACTCCTTTATATTTAAAAAGAATAGATGATTATCCAGGAAAAAAAAGAATTGAATTCCATATACATACAAAAATGTCTAATTTAGATGCGACAAATAGTGTTAAAGATTATATTGAAACAGCAGAACGATGGGGACATAAAGCAATTGCATTTACAGATCATAATGGGCTTTATGCTTATCCTGACATTAATAAATATTCTCATGGCAAAAATATTAAACCTATTTTAGGATTAGAATCCAATTTTATCGAAGAAAAACCTATTTTTATTACCAATCAAGAACAAAATCCTATTTTTGCTAATTTTCTTTTGAAAAAACATAATTATATTGTTTTAGATATCGAAACTACAGGTTTTTCTAAACATAGAGATAAAATTATTGAAATATCAGCTATCAAAATAGAAAATGGTAAAATAACAGATCAAATTTTTGATGAATTAATTGATCCAGAAATTAAATTAAATAAAAATATTACAGAACTTACAGGAATTAAAGATGAAGATTTAATTAATAAACCTAAAATTAAAGAAATTTTAACCAAATTTTTCAAGTTTATTAAAGGTTATGTTTTGGTTGCACATAATTATTCTTTTGATATCGGTTTTTTAAAAGAAAAAGCTAAACAATTAAAAATACCTTTCGAAGATCAACCTTTTATAGATACTTTATATTTGAGCCAAAAATATTTTGATCAAAATTTAAAATTTTTTTCTTTGAAAAGAGTAGCTAAATATTTTAAGGTGAAAAGTGATTTAGAGAGTCAACATCACAGAGCTTTATTTGATTCTCATATAACGGCGCTTGTTTTATTAGAAATGTTTAAAAAATTAGAAGAACAAAATATTTTATATTTTTATGATTTAAAAGGTAGTTTAGATATAAAATTTGAAAGATCTTATCATATTAATATTTTGGTTCAAAATCAAATAGGATATAAAAATTTATTTCATTTAATAAGTGATTCTTTAACTAAAGATTTTTATAAACAACCTAAAATATTAAAATCTAATTTAGAGAAATATAGAACAGGATTGTTAATAGGAAGCGGTTGTTATGAAGGTAATGTTTTTGAAGCTGCTTTAAATAAAAATGATAAAGAATTAAGTGAAGCAATTTCTTTTTATGATTATATAGAAGTTCAACCTATAGAAAGTTATAAACATATTATTTATGATTTAACAGGTGACGATTCATCTAAAGATAAAAGTATTATTCAAGAAATAATTTTAAAAATTATTGAAGAAGCTCAAAAACAAAATAAAATAATTATTGCTACTGGAGATGTTCATTATTTAAATCCTTACGATAAAATTTATAGAGAAATTTATATTAATGCTAAATTAATTGGTGGGGGTTTGCATAAATTATCGAAATATAAAACCAATAATTTACCAGATAATCATTTTTTAACTACTCAAGAAATGTTAAATGCTTTTGATTTTATAAAAGATCAAAAACTTAAAGAAGATTTAGTTATTAACAATACTCATATCTTAAATGATAAAATTGATAAAATTCAAATTTTTCCTAAACAATTATTTTCGTTAAAAGATGACAATTTCGCTATAAACTTAAAAATCCCAAGTATTAAAAAAGAATTACAAACATTAATTAAAAATAAATTACAAAAATTATATGGAATTAAACTACATCCTTTAGTAGATGAAAGAATAAAAAAAGAATTGAAAAGTATTATCGGGGATGAGAAAGATACAAATAATAACAATAGTATTTCTCCTATATATTACTTAGCTCATTTGTTAGCCAAAAATTCAATAGAAAAGGGTTATCCAGTAGGTTCACGTGGGTCTATAGGTTCTTCTTTTGTAGCAACTCTATTAGGAATAACAGAAGTAAATCCTTTAAAACCTCATTATCTTTGTAAACAATGTCAATACACTGTTTTTCCACAAATGACTCAAGAACAAAAAGAAACACAGACATACAAAGAATATATAATGCAATATGAAAAATCAGATTTAAATAATTATTCAAATTTTGAAACAAATATTTTATCAGGTTATGATTTGCCAGATATAAAATGTCCTTTTTGTTCCAATAACTTTTCAAAAGATGGACAAAATATTCCTTTCGAAACCTTTTTAGGGTTTGAAGGTAATAAAACACCTGATATAGATTTAAATTTTGCAGGTGATTATCAATCAAAAGCACACGATTATATGAAAGAGTTATTAGGAGAAAATTGTGCATTTAGAGCAGGAACGATCCAAACAGTAGCTAAACAAACTGCTTTTGGCTATGTAAAAGGTTTTATTAAAGACAAAAATTTAGAAAATCAAACAAGAAATTGGGAAATTTATAGAAGAGCTAACATAATCGAAGGAGTTAAACGTTCTACAGGTCAACATCCTGGCGGTATTATTGTTGTGCCACGAGATATTTCTATCTATGAAGTTACCCCAATTCAATTTCCGGCAAATGATATAGAATCTAATTGGAAAACTACTCATTTTGATTATCATTCTTTTGAACATAATTTATTTAAAATGGATATTTTAGGACATGATGATCCTATCTTAATTAAATTTTTTATGGATTATGTAAAAAAAAATCAAAATAAATTTTCTTTTGATTCTTATCAAAATATTCCGGTAGATGATCCTAAAATTTATAAACTTTTTTCCAACGAATTATTAACAAAAGATAACAAAACACCTATTACAACAATTGCTATCCCAGAATTTGGTACAGATTTTGTAAAAAAAATGTTAAAAGATATTTATATAAAAGAAAAACAAAAATTTAATTTCGGAACTTTAGTAAAAGTATCTGGTTTATCTCATGGAACTGATGTTTGGAATCAAAATGCTAAAGATATTTTAAATAAAGAAGGAGATTTTTATTATTTAAAAAATAGTAAAATGAATATTTCTTTTAATGAAATTATTGGTTGTCGCGATGATATTATGCTATACTTAATTCAACAAAATGTAGATCCTTTAAAAGCTTTCGAAATTATGGAATTAGTACGTAAAGGACAACAACATTCTGAGCCTAAAAAATGGAAAGAAATTATAAATACACTAAAACAAAGCACAAACATTCCTGATTGGTATTTTGACTCTTTAACCAAAATAAAATATCTTTTCCCGAAAGCACACTCTACTGCTTATGTTTTAATGGCTTTAAGAATTGCATGGTTCAAAGTCTATCATCCTCTTTTATTTTATAGTGGTGTATTTTCAACAAGACTAGAGCAATTTGATTATGATGTAATGTTACAAACACCTTATAAAATTGATGAAAAAATTCAATATTTAATAAATGCAAATAAAAAAGAAAAAAATACTGCAAAAGAACAAAATATGTTGAATACTTTAAATATTGCTTCGGAAATGATCAAAAGAGGTTTTAAATTTTTACCAATTGATTTAAATAAATCAGAAGCTTTTGAATTTGTGATGTATGATAATAATTCTTTAATAATGCCTTTTATTGCAATAGATGGATTAGGAGAAAAAGCTGCTACCAATATAGTTAATGAAAGAAAAAATAAATTATTTACACAATTAGATTTTTTTAAAAGAGTTAAATTAAATAAAACTATTTCCAAAAAAATAATAGAAGAACTTAAATTAGTAGAAAAATTACCTTTAGAATAATTTTTTTATTTAAAAATAAACAAATTTGTAATATTATTTAAATTAAGTTATAATTATAGTGAATAATATTTTTTGAAATATTTTGAATTTTATTTCACAATAAAATTCAAAATTATTTGGAATGAGGTTAAATAAAATATATTAATGAAAGTAATTGTTATTGGTTGTAATCATTCAGGAACAGCTGCGGTTAGAACAATATTAAAACAAAATAAAGATATTGAAATAAGTATTTATGAAAAAAATGACAATGTTTCTTTTTTATCTTGCGGAATAGCCTTATATATTGGCGGAGTAGTAAAAGATAGAAAAGGTTTATTTTATTCTAGCGCTGAAGAATTATCAAATTTAGGTGCTGATGTAAAATTAAAACATGAAGTCATTAAAATCGATTTAGAGAAAAAAAATATTTTAGCAAAAGATTTAAAAACTGGTAAAGAATTTATTGATCATTTCGATAAATTGATTTTGTCTACAGGTTCTTGGCCGGTTATACCTAAAATAAAAGGAATTCAATCTAAAAATGTTTTTTTATCTAAAAATTTAGAACATGCTAATAATATTATAGATTACGGAAAAAATGTTAATAAAATAACAATCATAGGTGCTGGTTACATAGGAGTAGAATTAGCCGAAGCTTTTTCAAAACAAAAAAAAGAAGTAACTTTAATAGATATAGAAGATAGAATAATGCCTAAATATCTAGATAAAGAATTTACTTCAATAGCTGAAGATAGTTTACAACAACATAATGTTAATTTAGCTTTAAGTCAAAAAGTAGTTGAATTTAAAACTCAAAACGATTTAGTTACTCATGTTATAACTGATAAAAACAGTTATGAAACAGAAATGGTTATCGCATGTATTAGTTTTAGACCTTACACAGATTTAGCAAAAGATATTTTAGAATTAGATTCTAATAACGCTTTAAAAGTTAATGAATATTTACAAACTTCTCATCCTGATGTGTATGGTTGCGGAGATAATATAAATATTATTTATAATCCATTAAATAAAAAAAATATGTATATGCCTTTAGCTACTAACGCTATAAGAACTGGTACTATCGTAGGATTAAACATTAAAAAAAATATTTGCAAATATTTAGGAACTCAAGGAACAAGTTGTATTCAAATTAATGATTTAAGTATTTCTTCTACAGGTTTAAATGAACACGCTGCAAAACTATTAAACATTAATTATGATTCAATTACCATAAAAGATGCTAACAGACCTGAATTTATGCCTGAATATGATTCTGTATTATTAAAAATTGTGTTTGAAAAAGAAACAGGTATTATTTTAGGAGGGCAAATCTTATCTAATACTGATTTAACTGAAAAAATAAATACTTTAAGTGTGTTTATAGAACAACAAACTACTGTAGATGCTTTAGCTTTCAAAGACTTTTCTTTTCATCCATATTTTAGCAAACCATGGCATTTATTAAACTTAGTAGGGTTAAAATATTTAGAATCTGTAAAATAAAAATAAATAAATAAGCAACAAAATAGATAAACAAACTATGTTTACTAAATATAAACATAGTTTTTTATTTTATTTTTGTAAATAAATGGAGCAAAAACCAATTCAAAATAAAAATAAATTATAAATATTTAAATTTTAGAACTTTTAAAAAAAATATAAAATTTTATATTTTTTTTAAAAGTTCTAAAAAAAATTTATATTTATTTTTAGTTTAAAAATTAAATTTAGAATTATCGCAAAGAAAGGTCATCATATAAAATGATTTTTTGTTTTTTAAAAAATTTTTTCAATTATTCTAGAAAATATCTAAAAAAGGCTAATTTAACAGTTAAAAAAATTAACTATTTTGACGATATATTTTCAAAATTAAATAATGATGATTTCCCTAAAGAAACAGAAAGATTAAAAAAACTTTATCAAGAAGGAACTTCATTAAATAATTTATTAGTAGAAGCCTTTGCTTTAGCAAAAGAAGCTTGTAAAAGAGTAACAGGTTTAACTCCTTACAATGTTCAACTTTTAGGCGCAATTGTTTTACATGAAGGTAAAATTGCTGAAATGAAAACAGGTGAAGGTAAAACTTTAACTTCAGTTATGCCTGCTTATCTAAATGCTTTAAGCGGTGAAAGCGTTCATATCGTTACTGTTAATGAATATTTAGCTCGTCGTGAAGCCGAAGGTGAAATAGGTGATGTTTTTCGTTTTTTAGGAATGACTGTTGGTTTAAATATTAAAGAAAAAACTATTGAAGAAAAAAAATTAGCTTATAATTGTGATATTCTTTATTCTACTAATAGTGAATTAGGTTTTGATTATTTAAGAGATAACATTGAAACAAATTTTGATAATGTATTAATGAAAAAAAAATATAATTACGCTATTATCGATGAGGTAGATTCAATTTTAATAGATGAAGCTAGAACTCCTTTAATTATTTCTAGTCAAAAAAAACAAGGTATAAAATTTTATAGGGATGCTGATCGTTTTGTTAAAACTTTAAAAGAAGAAAGTTATATAGTTGATTTAGAATCTAAAACAATTGAATTAACAGAAGAAGGTATTAAAAAAGCTGAAACTTTTTTTCAAATTAAAAATTTATATAGTGGAGATAATTATTCTTTATTACATTGTATCAAAAACGCTTTAAAAGCTTTTTTTCTTATGGATAAAAATAAAGATTATTTATTAGATAAGAATAAAATATTAATTATAGATCAATTCACAGGTAGAATTTTGCAAGGGCGTCAATTTAGTGATGGATTACATCAAGCTCTAGAAGCAAAAGAAGGTTGCAATATAGAACCAGAAACAGAAATTAACGCAACTATTACTTATCAAAATTTCTTTCGTATTTATAAAAAAATATCTGGTATGACTGGTACAGCCAAAACAGAAGAAAAAGAATTTATTAGCATTTATAATATGAAAGTAATCGAAATTCCAACTAATAAAACAATGATTAGAGAAGATGCTCCTGATTTTGTTTTTGCTACTTTAGAAGACAAATGGAAATCTTTATTTCAAGAAATAGAAAAAAGATATAAGAAAAAACAACCTGTTTTAATTGGAACTGTTACTGTTGAAGTTTCTGAACAAATTTCTAAAAATTTAAAAAAAAGAAAAATTCCTCATGAAATTTTAAATGCTAAAAATCATTTAAAAGAAGCAGAAATAATTGCTAAAGCTGGGCAAAAAGGTTCTATTACAATAGCGACTAATATGGCTGGACGTGGAACAGATATTCGTTTAGGCAAAGGAGTAGTAGAATTAGGAGGTTTAGCAGTTTTAGGAACTGAAAGACATGAATCCAGAAGAATCGATAATCAGTTAAGAGGTCGTGCAGGAAGACAAGGAGACCCAGGATTTTCAGTTTTTTTTGTATCAGGCGAAGATGAACTAATACAACGTTTTGGTGGGAATAAAATTCAAAAAATAATTTCCTTTTTACAAAAAAATCAAAATACACAAAACGACAATAAACCTATTTCTTTCAAAATTTTTACTAGATTTTTCACTAATATACAAAAAAAAATCGAAGCTTCTAACTTTAATTATCGTAAATTTATTTTACAATTCGATTCTGTATTAGGTTTGCAAAGAGACATTATTTATAAACAAAGAAAACAAATTTTACAAACCGAAAACACAGAAGAATTAGCTTTAAATATAATAATAAAAACAATAAATATAAAAATAAAATATTTTTTATTCAATAAAATGACACAAAATAAAGATGAAGATTTAATTAATTTCATAAATTATTTAGAGAACTTATTTTTTCCTAAAAATATTTTTAACTTAGAAGAATTAAAAAAAATAACAGAAAAAGAAAATAAAAAAAATCTGAAAAAACCAATAACTGAATTGGTTCATGAAAAAATAAAAAATATTTTAGCGCAACATAAAAAAAACTTAATTATTGAAAATAAAAATTATTATTTCGAAACTTTAAAATTTATCATGCTTAGAACTATTGATAATCATTTTAAATGTCATATTTCAGATATGAATACTTTAAGACAAAGTATTAATTTTGTAAGCTATGGGCAACAAAATGTTTTAACAGTTTATCAAGATACAGGACGTAATTTCTTTAATGAAATGATTAAAAATATTTCATCAGAAATAACACGTATTATTTTAAAATTTTCTTTTGCTCCAAATGATTTATCAGAAATAAATAAACAAGAATCTATTGTAAATAAAAATAATCTAAAAAAAAATATTATGAATAGACAAAAAAAAATAAAATATAAATCAGTTAAAAAACCATGGAATTAAAATATTTTGACACAAGGATTTATTGAAAAATATGGAAAAATATGAAATTAATAAAATTTTAGAAAATTTAAAAAAAATTTTATTAAATCTAGAATATAAAATAAATATAAAAGAGCAAAAACATAAGATTAATCAATTTAATAAATCAATGACAGAAAGTTCTTTCTGGGATCAAAATAATATTAATATCACTAAAAAAACAAAAAAATTTCATAAATTACAAGAACAAATAGATCGATTTATAGATTTAAATATAAAATTCAATGATTTGATTACTTTATTAGATTTAATAAAAGAAAATGATGATGACTATTCAATATTAGTAAAAGATTTAAATAAACTCCAAAAAGATATTAAAAATTTCGAAATTAGTATTTTATTAAATAAAACTTATGACGAAAACAACGCTATTTTAACTTTGCACCCTGGAGCAGGAGGCACAGAATCACAAGATTGGTGCGAAATGCTCTTTCAAATGTATCAAAAATATGCTCAAAGAAAAAACTTTCAAGTCAAAATTTTATATTTACAACAAGGATTAGAAGCCGGTCTCAAAACAGTTAGTTTATTAATCAAAGGCTCTTATGCCTATGGATATTTAAAGTCGGAAATGGGAGTTCATAGATTAGTCAGAATTTCACCTTTTGATTCTAATTTGCGAAGACACACTTCATTTGTATCTTGCGAAGTTTTACCCGATATAAAAGAAGAAATTAAAATTGATATAAAAGACGAAGATTTAAGAATTGATGTTTTTAGAAGTAGTGGAGCAGGCGGACAACATGTTAATACAACGGATTCTGCAGTAAGAATAACACATTTACCTACTAATATAGTAGTTAATTGTCAAAACGAAAGAAGCCAAATAAAAAATAGAGAAAAAGCTTTACAAATTTTAAAAACTAAATTATTAGAATTAGAAGTTTCCAAACAAAAAGAAAATAAAAATATTTTAAAAGAAGATCAAAAAAATATAAGTTGGGGTAATCAAATCCGAAGTTATATCTTTCATCCTTATCAGATGGTAAAAGATCATCGTACTAATTGTGAAGTTTTTCAAATTGATTCAGTTATGAATGGTTATTTAGATGATTTTATAAATTCTTTTTTAAAAAAATAAATAATATCGAAATATAAATTTTTTTTGAAACTATTTATTAATTGTTTATTTTAAAAATTAAATAGAGCATAAAGGAAAAATTCATTTGTTCAAAAATATTTTTAAAAAAAATAAAAATTATAATAATAAGTATTATAAATGGTTTTTGCTTATATTAAATGATATAATTTTAGCTATCTCTATTTTCTTTTTTATTATAGGTCCTAGATTAAATAATGGCGGTTTAGATGGTTTTTCTTCTTTAACAACACAAATTATTGAATATATTGAACCAAGTATAAAAGGTAATTTTAACTCATATTTTGTTATTTTGCATCTTTTTTATAATTTAATTACTATATTTTTAGCTTATAAATTTTTTGGCAAAAATTTTTGTCAAAAAACAGTTTTTTTAGCTTTATTTTTAAGCGGGATTTTTTTTCTTTTAGATCTTTGTATAAAAGAAAATGATGTAGAACGTATTTTATCGACTTTGCAATTAAATTTTAATGAAAATCATCCTAAAATAAAGCGCATTTTTTCATATATAATATCTGGTACTTTAGGTGGTTTTTTGATTGGATACACTTTAAGTAATATTCGTAATTTAGGCTATAATACAGGTGGTTTGGATATTTGTCAAAAAATTTTAAAAGATATTTATGGTATAAATTTTGTTTTAACCTTATTATTAACTGATGGAATAATCGTTTTGTGTTCTTCATTCCTCCATGCACAAATTGGATTTTTTTTAATTAAATTATTTTGTTCTCTTTTATCTATAATTATAGTAGGTTTTGTAATGGAAAAAAGAGATAATCTTATCATAAAAAAGAAAAATAAATAAATTTTTAAATCATAAAATTATTATTTTGAGTCAAAATTAATAGAAAAAAATTAAAAAATTATTTTATAAACCTTTAAAATCCAATGAAAAACGAAAAACAAAATTAGAAAGGTTTTTTTATAATGTATAAAAACGGGTCTATCAAAATAGAAATGTCTAGTCCTAATTTATATGTAGGAAACTCTGCAAAAAATGCCAAAAGCATTATTGAAATTTTAAACAAAAGTAAAGCAAGTGTTGTTTTATTTCCAGAATTATGCTTAAGCGGTTATACAGCAGGAGATTTGTTTTTTGAAACTAATTTTTTAGAAGAAAACTTATCTTCTCTTGATTTTATTATTAATAATAATAATTTTCCAGGCGTTTTCATAATTGGAATGCCTTTTTTATTCAAAGAAATTTTATTTAATGTAGCTATTGTTATTCAAGGTAAAAAAATTTTAGGCATTGTGCCTAAAAAAACAATACCTAATTATAAAGAATTTAATGAAAAAAGATGGTTTCACTCAGGGCAATATATAAATAATGAAATAATTGATTTATTAGGACAAAAAGTTCCTATAGGAGATATTTTATTCATTAATAAAAAATTTAATATTGTGTTTGGTGTTGAAATTTGTCAAGATTTATGGACTATTACATCGCCTAGTGATAAAATGGTTTTAAACGGCGCTCATTTGATTTTTAATTTATCTTCTTCAACAGAACATATTGGAAAAGATCAAATGCGTAAATTAGCTGTTTTAAATCATTCTCGTAAACAAATAGGAGGATATTTTTATACTAGCAGTGGAATAACAGAATCTTCTACAGATACTCTTTTTTCTAATCATAAAATTGCTGCTGTTTTAGGAGAAATTATTGGAGAAAAAAATTTAACAGAACAAGAAGATATTAGTTTAGTAGTTGATGTATTTATAGATTATATTAAACATCAAAGAAGAATTGATACAAGTTATGCAGATCAAACAATTGGAAAAGAATGGCCTTTTGTGAAATCTTATTTCGATTTAAAAGAAAATGAATCATATGATTTCGAAAAACCATTAAATCCTAAACCTTTTTTAAATGATAACCCAAAAGAATTAAGCAAACAATTAAAATTATCAAATACAATTCAAACATTATCTTTAAAATCTCAAATTTTTCATATAAAAAAATCTAAAATTTTATTAGAAATAAAAAATACACTAAATGATATTTTAATGATTTTAGTTGTTGTTCAATATTTGAATGATAATCAAAAATCTTTCAAAGATTTAGAAATTATAATAAATGAATTAGATTATTATCATGATTCTCAAAGTTTATCTTTTGATAAACAATTATTAAATAACTTAGGGATAAATAATATTAAATTTATAAATAAAGAAAATATAAATAATTCTGAATCGCTTTTAAAAAATAATTTAGATAAATTAATTTTACTAAGTAATAATTTATCTAATATCGCGTATGGTAAAATAAATTATAGTTGTCCATCTAATAGTTTTGTATATAACATAAATGCTGGTATACCTAATACTTTAATGACAGAATTGATTTTATTCCATTTTAAAAAGAAAAAAATCTTTATTGAAGAAAATATTAAAAATTTTTATTTAAATAAAATAAATAAATTTTTAAATCGTAAAGTTATTATAGAAGATTTTATTTTATATCATTATTTAAATAATGGTTTATCTAAAGAAAAAATAATTTTCTTATTAGAAAAAACTTTTTTTTGTTCTTATAACGAAAGTTTTACATTAGTTTCGCAATATATTAAGAATTTCTATCAAAACCAACATAAAAGAAATAAAATTTCTTCTGGTGTTAAAATTGTATCTTGTGGTCTATCTTATCGTACAGAATTCAAAGTGCCGAATAATATTTTAAGACAAGAAATAAAAAAATAATTCAAATTCAAAGGTAAAATATGAAAAAAAAAATAATTATTGGTTTATCTGGTGGCGTCGATAGTAGTGTAGCTGCTTTTCTTTTAAAAAAACAAGGTTACGACGTTGAAGGTGTTTTTATGCGTAATTGGGATAGTAGTTTAAATTATGATATTAAAGGAAATCCATTTATTAACAATAATATTTGTCCTCAAGAAAAAGATTTCAATGATGCTTTAAAAATCGCTGAACAATTACAAATTAAATGTCATAAAGTTGATTTTTCAGAAAATTATTGGAATCAAGTTTTTGCTTCTTTCTTAAACGATATAAAACAAAATTTAACTCCTAATCCTGATGTATTATGCAACAATAAAATTAAATTTTCAATTTTTACCAAATATGTAGAGCAATTTAAACCTGATTATATAGCTATGGGTCATTATGCTAAAATTATTCATAAAAATAAAAGAAAAATTTTAGCTAAAGCTTTAGATAAAAACAAAGATCAAACTTATTTTTTATCTCAATTAAAAGAAGAACAATTAAATAAAATTATTTTTCCTTTAGGTGAAATAACAAAAGAACAAGTAAGAAAAATCGCTCTTCAAGAAAAACTCATTACCGCTAATAAAAAAGATTCTACAGGCATTTGTTTCATAGGAGAAAGAAATTTTTTTGTTTTTTTGAATAATTATATAAAATCACAAAAAGGACCTATCAAAGATACAAAAGGTGTTTTTTTAAAAGAACATGAAGGTGTAATGAAATATACTATCGGCCAAAGAAAAAGATTAAATTTAAAAATAACAAAAGAGAATCAAAATCCTTGGTTTGTGGTAGGTAAAGATTTAAAAACTAACACTCTTTATGTAGATCAAAATCCTGAAAGTCCTTATTTATATAGTGATTCAGCTTTAGTTACAAATATAGTTTGGAGAGATTGTGGATGTTATTTTTATAAAAAAAATGCTAAAATGAAAATATCAGCTAAATTTCGATATCGTCAGCCTGATCAAGAAGTTGAAATTATATTTTTAAGCGAAAATATAATTAAAGTTTATTATTCGCAAAAAATTAAATTAGTTACGCCTGGACAAATTTGTGCCTTTTATAAAGAAGATTTTTGTTTAGGCGCTGGTATAATAAAGGAAGTTTATTCTCAAAATAAAAAATTATTATACACTTAAGTTTTGATTTTATGACTCATTATAAATAATTTATTCTTCTTTTTTTAAAAAAAACATTAAAAAAATTTTTAAGGTGGTTTTTGTGTGTTATTATCTAAAGATCAATCTAATAACGAAAATGAATTAAATAAAGAAGAACAAAAAATATTCCAAGAATTAATGTCTAAAATTAAGTCATATATAACAAATGAAAATATTTTAATTCAAATAAATAAATCTTATTTATTAGCTAAAGAAAAACATAAAAATCAAAAAAGAATAACAGGAGAAAATTTTATTATTCATCCTATTTATGTAACTCAAATTTTAGCTGATTTACAAAGTGAACCAAATACTTTAATGGCGGGTTTATTGCATGATGTTTTAGAAGATACCGATTTAACTTTTGAAGAACTAAAATCAAATGTAGGCGAAGATATAGCAAATATAGTAAAAAGAACCACTAAATTAACTAAACTTATGTTTAATCAACAACAAAGACAAATCGAAAATCAACAAAAAATGTTCTTAGCTATGGCAAATGATATTAGGGTAGTACTTGTTAAATTAGCTGATAGACTTCATAATATGAAAACTTTAAAAATAATGAGACCTGATAAAAGAATACGTATTTCGCAAGAAACTTTAACTATTTATGTTCCTTTAGCTCATCGTTTAGGTTTATTTAAAATAAAATCAGAATTAGAAGATCTCTCTTTTCGTTATATTCAACCTGAAAAATATTATCAAATATCTAGCTTAATCAATATGAAAAAAAATCAAAGAGAGAAATCTATTCAAGAAATAATTAACAATATTAAGATTTTGTTGAACCAATCTAATATTACAAATTTTTCTATTAGCGGTAGAAGCAAAAATATTTATAGCATTTATAAAAAAATGAAACAAAGACAAGTAGGATTAGAAGAAATTTTTGATTTATTAGCTATTCGTATTATTGTAAACGAAGTAGATTTATGTTATCGTTGTTTAGGTATTATTCACTCTCATTACTCACCTTTACCTTTAAGATTTAAAGATTATATTGCTGTTCCTAAACCTAATTTATATCAATCATTACATAATACTGTTCTATCTAAAGATGGTACTTTATTCGAATTACAAATAAGAACTAAAGAAATGGATGAAATTGCCGAAAAAGGGATTGCTGCGCATTGGGGATATAAAGAAAATAAAATATATTCCAAACAAGATAAACAATTGGAAATTGCTAAAAAATTAAGATGGTATCAAGAATTAATTAAAATAACTCAAGATTCTGATGATTATTTAAATAAAAATCCTAAAAATTTTGTAAATGCCATTAAAAATGATATTTTAACCGAAAATGTTTATGTTTTTACTCCTAAACAAGAAGTTTATGAATTAACCAAAGGTTCAACACCAATTGATTTCGCTTTTCTTATTCATTCCTCAATTGGATATAGAATGACTAGAGCTATTGTGAACGGTAAAATTGTTCCTTTAGATTATATTTTGAAAAATGGTGATATTATTTCTATCACAACTAATAAAAATTTATTTCGCGTTAACAAAGAATGGTTAAAAATTGTAAAAACTACTTATGCTAAAAAATTAATCAAAAAAGTTTTAAATCAAGAAAAACAAAAAAATATATATTTAATCAAAACAGGTCAAGAGATTTTAGAAAAAGAATTAAATAATAAAAAAATAAACTTTATAATTGATAAAAATTTTTTAACTGAATTTTTTCATAAACAAGATATTCAAAATATTAATGATTTATATATTGCTATCGCTAATAAAAAAATTAATTGTAATTATGTAATTAATCAAATTAATCTATCCTTAGAAAAAAATAAAAATATTTTAGAAAAACAAATAATAAAAAATTATAATAATAAAGCATCTTATTGTAATAATAGTGGAGTTTTTATTGAAGGAGTAGAAAATATTAAATTAAAATTAGCTAATTGTTGTACTCCTGTATTTAATGAAGATATTATAGGTTTTATTTCTAAAGGAAAAGGTATTAATATTCATAGAAAAACATGCTCTAATATAAAAAAATATGATTCAAATGAAATTATTGATGCTAATTGGTACAAGGATAATCCTAAATTAAAATATTTTGCTTGGATTTTTTTAATAGGTTCTCGTAATTCTACACTTTTAATAGATATTAATAAAAAAATTAACACATTAGGAATTTATATTTTAAAAATAAATGTTATTAATGATAAATCATCAGAAACAAAAATTAAATTAAAAATTTTAATTCATAATATTAAAGAAATTGAAAAATTGATTTCTACTTTATCACAATTACCTAATATTTATCAAATTTATAGAGGAATCAATTAAAAGATTATGCAAAAAATTAAAGGTACTAGAGATTTACTATTCACTGAAATTGAAAAATGGAAAATTTTAGAAAATAAAATTAAAATATATTTGGAAAAATATAATTTTCAAGAAATCAGAACACCTATTTTAGAATATTGTGAATTATTTCAACGTTCTGCTCAATATTCTGAAATGGTTATGAAAGAAATTTTTCAATTTAAAGATAAAAAAGGTAGAAATATTGCTTTAAGACCAGAAGGAACAGCTTCTATCGCTAGAAGTTATGTCGAAAATAAACTTTATAATACAAATGATTTAACAAAATTCTACTATTACGGTCCTTTTTTTCGTTATGAAAGACCCCAAAAAGGACGTTATCGTCAGTTTCATCAATTTGGAGTTGAAGTTATTGGAATTAAAAATTTTTTATCAGAAATAGAAATATTTTTTTTACTAAGTGATCTTTTAAATATACTTAATTTAAAAGAAGCTAAAATCAAAATTAATAGCTTAGGAGATTTGGAATCCCGTAACCGTTTTTTAAATGATTTTAAACCTTATATAACAAATCATCAAAATGAATTATGTAATTTATGTTTAACAAGAAAAGATCAAAATATTTTAAGAATTTTCGACTGTAAAGAATGTTCATCTAAAGCAATTTTAAAAGAAGCACCTATTATATTTAATTATTTGACTCATGAATCTAAAAATAAATTTCAAACAACTTTAGATATTTTAGGTAAATCCCAAATTAATTTTGAAATAGATTTTCAATTAGTAAGGGGTTTAGATTATTATACTGATCTTGTTTTTGAAATTTCTATTTTTTCTCATATAAATAAACAAAACTATATCTTAGGTGGCGGCGGTAATTATAATAATCTTATAAAAGAATTTAGTGGTTATGAAATTAAGAGTATTGGTTTTGCTTTCGGAATAGAACGATTAATGGATATTTTAGAAGAAAATATGTTTTTTGAAAATTATAAAAAAGAATATGGTTTAGATGTTTATTTATTTAATTTAAATGAAATGATTATGTTAGATACGTTTCTTTTATTAAGAAAAATCAGACAAAACAATATAAAAGCCGAAATGAATTATAAAATATTCAATTTTAAAAAACAATTCCGCAAAATATTAGAATTAAAACCTAAATATATTATTTTTATAGGACCAAAAGAAATAGAAAACAATAAAGTTAATATTAAAAATATTTCTGATCAAACAACATTTACTATAAATAAAAATAAAATAATCAATTTTTTAAAAGAAGGATTAAACTTATAAATGAAAACCAAATATATTTTTTCTAATAATGAAATAACTTTAAAACAAAAAGAACAAAAAGTTTTAATTAAAGGTTGGTTGGCCAGAAAAAGAAATATTGGTGCAAAAATATTTTTAATTTTAAGAGATTTTTCAGGAATCATACAATTAGTTGCTGATAAAAATCATCCACAATACGATCAAATAATTTCTATAAAAATAGAAACTGTAGTCGAAGTTATAGGTTGGGTAAAGGAAAGAATAAATAAAAATTTAAATTTAAAAACGGGAGAAATAGAAATTTTAATTGAAAAAATTAATATTCTATCAGAAGCTCATACTTTACCTTTAAATGTCTTTGAACAAACAGAAGCATCAGAAGAGCACCGTTTAAAATATCGTTATTTAGACTTAAGAAAAACAGAACAAAAAAATTATTTAATAAAGCGTCATCAAATTACCCAAAGTATAAGACAAACTCTTTTAGACAATAAGTTTCTAGAGTTAGAAACTCCTATTTTATCTAAATCTACCCCCGAAGGAGCTAGAGATTATTTAGTTCCATCTCGTATGCATCCTTTTAAATTTTATGCTTTGCCTCAATCACCGCAAATATTTAAACAATTATATATGATTGCTGGTTTTGAAAAATATTTTCAAATAGCACGTTGTTTTCGTGATGAAGATTTAAGATCTGATAGACAACCAGAATTTACTCAAATAGATATCGAAACCTCTTTTTTTACTAAAGAAGAAATTATGACTTTAGTAGAAGAAATCATGCAAAATCTTTTTCATTCTATTTTCAACAAAACTTTAAAAACACCTTTTCCCAAAATAACTTATAATGAAGCTCTTAATTTATATGGAACAGACAAACCAGATTTAAGATTTGATTTATTAATTGAAAATTTAACGCCTTATTTTGATAATAAATTCATACATGAAGATAATAATACAAAAATAATAAAAGGTATTAAAATAAATATTAAAGAATACAAAGAATTTTTTTCCAGAAAAAAAATTGATGAATATAAAGATTTAATTCAACAAAAGTTTTCTTTAAATTTACATATTATACAAATAAAAAACAATGTTTTAAAAGGGTATTTAAGCAATTTTATTGCAAAAAATTTTTTTATAGAAGAAGAAGAAATTTGTCTTTTTATTATATCACAGAGCAATCCAGCATTAGATAATGAAAATAATGACATTATATTAAAATCTTTAGGTTATTTAAGAAATAAGTTAGCTCAAACTTTAAATTTATATGATCCTAAAAAAGAATCTTTATTATGGGTTGTGGATTTTCCTTTATTAGAATTTGATCGATCAGAAATGAAATATTATTCCATGCATCACCCTTTTACTGCTCCTATAAATGTCCAACAATTATATGAAAACCCTGATAAAGTTAAAGCACAAACTTATGATTTAATTTGGAATGGTCATGAAGTGGGTGGCGGTTCATTAAGAAATTATCAATATAAAGTTCAAGAATTTATTTTTAATAAGTTAGGTTTAAAAAAAGAAGAGATTGAACAAAATTTTGGTTTTTTTAATGAAGCTTTAAAATATGGCGCCCCTCCCCATGGTGGTATCGCTTTAGGTTTGGATCGTTTAGTCATGTTATTTACTAAAACAAATAATATTAAAGATGTAATTGCTTTTCCTAAAACTCAAAGTGGACAAGATTTAATGATGCAAAGTCCTATTTTAATTGATGAAAAACAATTAGAAATTTTAAAATTAAAAAAATCAGAAAATAAAGATAAATAATAAAATAATTGTTAAGTCTTAAAAAAGGATCTAATATTATGATTTTTTCTTCTCTATGTTTGAAATTCGATAAAAAAAATACATATATCATATCTGTAAGTGGTGGTGTGGATTCTATGGTATTATTGGATTATTTATATAATTCCAAGTATAATTTAATCGTGGTAAATTTTAACCATTTAAAAAGAAAAGACTCCTTAAAAGATAAAATTTTAATCGAAAAATATTGTTGTTCAAAACAAATATCTTTTTATTATTTCGAATTAAACATAAAAGAAAAAAATTTCCAAAATGAAGCTAGATTATTAAGACAAGAAAAATTAAAACAAATTGCTTTAAAACATAAAACCAATTATATAATCACGGCACATCATTTAGATGATTTAGCTGAAACTATTTTATTCAAAATCGCTCGTGGTAGTTCTATTTTAGGATATAGCGGAATGCAAACATCATATTTTAATAATGGTTTTTATTTTTTAAAACCATTATTATATATTCCCAAACAAGAAATTGTATCTTATGCTTCTAACAAAAAAATTACTTTTTTAGAAGATTATACTAATAATTTAAATATATATACTAGAAATAAGATAAGAAATCAAATTATACCTTGTTTCAAAGAAATAAATAATTTTTTAAAAAATATTAAAAAATTTCATCTTCAAATGACAGAAATAAACATGTTTATCAGAAAACAAACTCATGATTTTTTAGAAAAAAAACAAAATAATTTTTGTTTCAATTTAAAATCTTTTTTAAAATTAGATATTGTTATTCAAAAAGATATCATTTTATTTTTATTAGAAGAAAAAAAAATTAATAAAAATTTTGATTTAATAAATAATATTATCAAAGGTTTACAAAATGATCAAAAATCTAATATAACTTGGAATTCATTATCATCTGAATGGTTATTTATAAAACAATATAATAAATTTTTTTGGCAAACAAAACAAAGAAAACAAGAAAAAAATAATAAATTTTTAAAACCTTTGTTATATTATTCAAATAAGAAAGATTTATTATCTTTTTGTTGTTTAATTCAAAAAATATTATATGATCCAAACAATATTAAACCTCCTTTTTTTTTAAGGAAAAGACAACCAGGCGATATTTTAAGATTTTCTTTTGGGAAACAAAAATTAAAAAAATTTTTTATTAATTTGAAAATTCCTTTAACGGAAAGAGATAAAATTTGGTTAGTTGTTGATCAACAAAATATTATTATTTGGATTCCAAATTTATATTTAAATTCTACACTCGGTCAAAAAAAATATCTTTATTTTGGTTTAAAAAAAGAAAAATAACAAAATATATATAATATAATTTTTAAATTCGAAATATTTTTTAAAAAAAGAAACAAGAAATATTTTTCAGAACTATATTAAAGGAGTTTTTTTTGTGATATCTACAGATTGGTTAATAAAATTTCAAATATTTGCTGCTTTTTTTGCAGGTTTAATCATTGGTTTTGCAATATTTAGTTTATTATATTTATATTCTGTTTTAAAAAACTTAAATAAGCAAAAAAATAAAATAAAAGATATTAAAAATAATAAATTATCTAACGAAGAAATGAATAAATTAATAAAAGAAAAACAAAAAATATTTCAGGAAGATATTAAAGATAATCCAGACGATTATATTCCGTCTTTGTTAAATAATTGTAAAAATTTAATTTTAGAAACTTCTTCCATTTTTTATCCTAATTCGCCATTCCCTTATTTAGAAATTACTATTGAAGAAATTTTAACTTTAATAAAATATTTGCATGATAGATTAGAAAATTTATTTGACAAAAAAATTATATTCTATTTTCGCAAAATGACTTTAAGACAGATTTTTGTTTTAAAACAAAAATTAATAGATAAAAAATATCTGAAAAAATATCAAAAAACTAATAAAATATTAAATTTTGCATCTAATACTTTAAATTGTTTTAATCCTTTTCATTGGGCGAAAAAATTTTTTATTAAAATAGCTTTTAGTAAAATTCTTGATAAGATTGGATGCACAATTATTTTAATTATAGGAGAAGAAATTTATCAAATCTATAGTAAAAAAATTTTCTCGCCAACACAAAATATAAATGATATTTTAAATGAATTAGAAAAAGAGTTAAAAACAAAAAAAAATAATTTATAATAAAAGTAATAAAGAATGGTTTTAAATTTATGATAAATATTCAATGGTTTCCAGGCCATATGTCTAAAACTTTGAAAGATATTCAAAAAAATTTAAAATTCGTAGATTGTATTTTGATTATTTTAGACGCAAGAATTCCTTTTTCAAGTATGAATTTTGAACTTTTAAAATATTTAAACAATAAACCTTTTTTAATTTTATTCAATAAAAGTTCTCTTGCAGATTTAGAACAAAATAGTTTTTTTTTAAATTTTTTTCATAAAAAAAAAATATTTCATACTCTAAACATAGATGCCAAAAACAAAATAAATACTCATAAAATATATCCTAAAATTAAAGAAATTTTAAATTATAAAAAACAAAAAGTAAAAAAATTTTTAAAATTTATGATTATAGGAGTACCAAACGTAGGCAAATCAACCTTAATTAATTGTTTAGCAGGTAAAAAAATTACTAAAACATCAAATTTGCCAGGTATTACAAAAAAAATGCAATGGATTAATTTAGATAATAATATGAAATTACTAGATACTCCAGGTGTTTTATGGCCTAAATTTAAATATAAAGAAATAGGTTATTCTTTAACTATTTGTGGTTGTATAAAAGAAAATATTTTTATAAAAGAAGAAATTATAGATTATTTATTAAAATATTTAAAAACAAAATATCCTGATAATTTAAAAACAATTTTTAATTTAAATAATTTCGAATTAGAAAAAAATGATTTATTACAAATTTTAATAAATAAAATGTATCCTAATATTGCTTCAAATGATTACGATCTTAACCAAAAAAATAACTTATTATCAATAATTTTTAAAAAAATTAAAAGTAATAAAATGCCGAAAATTAATTATGATCTTAATTTTAAAGATTTTTTATAGATACATAAAGTAAAATAAAAAAAGATATATCTAAAAAAAGAAAGTTGATTCATATTATGAAAAAAGAAGTAATTATTTTGGAATCTCCTGCAAAAGCTAAAACCATTAATAATTATCTCGGCGATGATATCTTAGTTTTGCATTCTAAAGGACATATTAGAGATTTATCTTTAAAAGGGGTAGAACGTTTAGGTATTGATATTAAAAATAACTTTAAACCGGATTATATAATAATAGACAAACAAAAACAAATAGTAAAAGAATTAATTCAAAAAACTAAAAACAAAAAAGTTTTTTTGGCAACTGATCCAGATAGAGAAGGTGAAGCAATAGCTTGGCACTTATCACAAGTTTTAAAATTAGATGAAAAAGATAAAAATAGAATTTTATTTAACGAAATCACTAAAGATGTAGTCCAAAAAGCATTCAAATCTCCTTGCAGCATTAATAAAAAATTAGTAGAATCTCAAGAAACTAGAAGAATGTTAGACAGAATTATTGGTTTTAAATTATCTAGAATCATTAGAAAAATTAAATCTCAATCAGCAGGTAGAGTTCAATCAGTTGCTTTAAAATTAATTGTCGAATTAGAAGAACAACGTAATAAATTCGTTCCAGAAGAATATAACTTAATTAAAGCAAATTTTGAACATTTTCAATCCAATTTAATAATTAAACCTGAAAATCATAAAATAAAAGAAAAAGAAGCGCTTGAAATTTTTAATAAAATCAAAGATAAAAATTTTTTATTAAAAAATATTAAAAATACAAAAACCAAAAAAAAACCTCCTAAACCTTTTATTACGTCCACTCTACAACAATATACTTTTCAACATCTTTCTATAAGCGCTAAAAATACAATGATAACAGCTCAAAAACTTTATGAAGGAATTGATATAAATAATGAAAGAGTCGGTTTAATTACTTATATGAGAACTGACTCTGTTAGAATTTCTTCTGATTTTGAAAAAAAAATTAAATATTTTATTCAAAATCAATACGGTTCTGAATATGTAGGTCATATACAAAAAACAAAAAATATAAAAAATAAAAATATTAGTGATGCTCATGAAGCTATTAGAGTTACTGATATAAATAAAACTCCTGAAAGTTTAAAACAATATCTTAATAAATATGAATTAGCTTTATATAGTATAATTTATGAACGCACTTTATCTTGTTTTATGTCAGAAGCTATAATTAATAAAACTCAATTATTCTTTGAAGTAGATAAATATATTTTTTTAACAGAAACAAATGAAATGATTTTTGAAGGTTATTACAAAATATCCAAAAATCCATTTAACAAAATTATGTTACCTCCTTTAGAAATAAATAAAGAATATAAACCTAAAGAAATTCAAATAATAAAAAAAATGACTAATCCACCTTCTCGTTACACAGAAGCTTCTTTAATTAAAGAATTAGAAAATTTCAAAATTGGTAGACCGTCTACTTATGCTTCAATTATCGAAATATTAAAAAAAAGATATTATATTGTTGTTGAAGAGAAAAAAATGGTTTGCACAGAATTAGGTATTTTAACTAAAAACACTTTAGATCAATTTTTTTCTTCAATAATAAATGTCGAATATACAGCTAAAATGGAACAAAAATTAGATGAAATTTCTTTGGGTAAAATAAATAAATTAGATTTATTACAAAATTTTTATAAAAAATTTCAAGAACTTTGTGAAATAGCACAACAAAAAATAGAAAAACCTAAACCAATTATAACTGAAGAAAAATGTGAATTATGTAGTTCTTTTTTAGTTCAAAGAAAAGGAAAATATGGTGATTTTTTAGGTTGTAGTGCTTTTCCTAAATGTAAAAACATTATAAATTTAAAAAAACAAAACAAAAATGTTTTATTAACTGAAGAAAAATGTGAATTATGTGGTTCTTTTTTAGTTCAAAGAAAAGGAAAATATGGTGATTTTTTAGGTTGTAGTGTTTTTCCTAAATGTAAAAACATTATAAATTTAAAAAAAAGTAAAAGCAAAAACAAATAATCAAAATTATTAATTTAAGTTTCAATAACTTTCTTTAAAATAATATATAAAAAAAGGTGTATTTATGTTTAATTTCATAAAAAAAATTTTAAAAAAAAAAAATAAACAAAATTTATTAGGAATACAAAAATTAGAATATAATTTTAATCAATGGGTTCAAGTTATTTTACAAAAAGAAAATATTGATTTATCTTTATTAAATGATTTAGAAATTTTATTTATTAAATCAGATATAGGAGTAAAAACTTCTTCTTATTTGATTCAACAATTCAAACAAAAAATTCAAGAAAAAAAAATTTCAAAATCTAAACAATTATTAACTTTAATAAAAAACGAACTTATCTCTTTTTATCAAAAAGGCAATGAATGCATAGAACAAAAAAATATAAATACCTCAAAACACAAAAAACAAGTTTTTTTATTTGTTGGTGCAAATGGAGTAGGCAAAACAACAACTATTGGAAAATTAGCTTTCCAATTTAAAGCAAAAGGCAAAAAAATTTTATTAGTTGCTGGAGACACTTTTAGAACTGGTGCTATAGAACAATTAAAAATATGGGGAGAAAAAACAAATAACGAAGTTTTTTATAAAAAAGGGCATATATCCCCTTCTAGTCTATTTTTTGAAGCTTTAACTTACGCAAACAATAATAATTTTGATATAATTTTATGTGATACTTCAGGAAGATTAGAAAATAAAGTTAATTTAATGAAAGAATTAGAAAAAATTAAAAGAGTTATTGGTAAAATATTTCCTGAAGGTCCTCATAAAACTTTTCTAATTTTAGATGCTATGACTGGACAAAACGGATTGAAACAAATAGAAGTATTTAACCAAGTAGTCCCTTTAACAGGTATTATTTTGACTAAACTTGATGGAATAGGTAAAGGGGGGTTGATTTTAACTACAAAACATATTTATAATTTGCCCACTGAATATATAGGTATTGGCGAAAAAGCTAATGATTTAATAGAATTCGATATTAATCATTATATCCATACTTTATTTGATTATAATTTTGAAATTAATAATAACTAGAAAGGGGTTATAAACGAAATAAAATGAGTTTTTTAAGTAATGGTTTTTCTAAAATAATAAACAAAATTAAAGGCAAAAAATTTATTAATGAACAAGATTTTGAAGCAATAATGAAAGATATTCGTTTAGCTTTATTAGAATCAGATGTTAGTTACGAAGTTATAACTGAATTTAATGAATTAATAAAACAAAAAACTTTAGGACAAGAAATTCTTAAAGGGATTAAACCACAAGAACAAATTATCAAAATTATAAAAAATATTTTAACAATTATTTTAGGTCACAAAAATACCGCTTTAAATTTAAATAGAAATTTAAATATTATTCTTTTAATAGGTTTACAAGGAAGCGGTAAAACAACAACAGCCGGCAAATTATCTTTTTTTATACAAAAGAAACTTAACAAAAAAACTTTATTAATTGCTGCTGATACTTATAGATTCGGAGCGATAGAACAATTAAAATATATCGGAGAAAACATTAATATTGAAGTATTTTCTCAAGAAAATGAAAAAACTTTAAATATTATTGAAAATGGTATAAAATATGCTAAACAAAAGAATTTTGAAGTAGTTATCATTGATACAGCTGGACGTTTAACTATTGACCCTAAAATGATAGAAGAAATACAAAATATTAAACACAAATATAATCCTTCAGAAATATTAATTGTAGCTGATTCCCTTTTAGGTCAACAAGCTGTTAATATAGCTAAACAATTCCATCAACAAATACAAGCTACAGGAATAATTTTAACAAAAATGGATTCAGATGCTAAAGGTGGGGCAGCTTTATCAATGAAATATGTCACTAAATTACCTATCAAATTCACTTCTTCTTCAGAAAAACATAATGATGATAATTTTGAAATTTTCCATCCAGAACGTATGATTTCTAGAATTTTAGGTATGGGCGATATTTTAACTCTAATGGAAAATGTAAAAGAAAAAATAAATACAAAACAAGATAAACAGGTTTTAAATAGAATTTTAGAAAATGATTATAATTATAATGATCTAATGAAACAACTTAATTTATTGAGCAAAATAGGATCTATTAAAAAAATATTAAATTTCATGCCAGGGATCAGTTCTAAAATAAAACAAATACCTTTTTTAGAAAATGATATTATTAAAAAATTTAAATCTATTATACAAAGTATGACCGAAGAAGAAAAATTAAACCCTAAATTAATTGAAGAAAATAACAGAAGAAGAACAAGAATTATTAAAGGATCAGGTAATCAAATGAGTGACATAAATAATTTAATAATTTTTATTCAAAAACAAAAACAAATATCTAAACAAATAGGGAATTTAGATTCAAATGAACTAAATAATCCTGAAGATTTATTAAATAAATTTTTAAATTAAAAATAATTTTTTTGATAAACATTTATTTACGGAGACAAAATATAAAAAAAATATGCGTAAAATAGTTCTGGTAGATGGTAATTCTTTAGTTTTTAGGGCTTATTACGCTACTTATTATAAAAAAGTCAAATTAATGCAAAACAATGAAGGCGAAGATATAAACGCATTAATAGTTTTTATAAATATGTTTAAAAAAATTTTAGAAAAAACCGAAAATCATATTTGTGTCGCTTTCGATTCTAAACATAAAACACAAAAACATACACTTTATGAAGATTATAAAAAAGGTCGTCTAAAAACGCCAGAATCTTTAATTAATCAAATCTATTTAATAAAAGAATATTTAACATTATCAGGGATCCATCATTATTCTCAAGATGGTTATGAAGCAGATGATATTATTGGTACCATCGCTAATCAAGCAAGTCAAAATAATATTTCTGTTCTTATTTTATCTAGTGACAAAGATTTACTTCAATTAATAAATTGTAATATTACAGTTGGTTTAATTAAACAAGGTTTGACAAAAGTTATTTATTATAATTCTCAAATGTTAGAAAATGAATTTTTTTTAAAAGCAAATCAAATAATTGATTTTAAAAGTTTAACAGGTGATAGTTCGGATAATATTAAAGGTGTTCCTTCAATAGGGCCTAAAACTGCTACTAAATTATTAAATAAATTTAATAATTTAGAAAACATTTTTAATAATTTAGAACAAATCAATTCAAAAATAAGAACTAAATTGATTCAATTTAAAAAAGAAATTTTTTTTAATCGTGTTTTAGTAACTATTAACAAATTTGTCCCTTTATCTTTTGATTATACTCAAACTAAAATTCAAAATAAAAATATATTTTTATTAAAAACTTTTTTAGAAAAATATAAATTAAAAAAAGGCAATATTGAATTATGAATTTCGAACCACAATTTCCAAGACCAAATAAAGAATTTAATCCAAAAAAAGAACCTGAAATATTCTTCCAACAAAATAAAAAAGATGTTTTATCATTAGTTCAAAAAATTAGTAGTATTATTTTAAATATTTTAATGATTATTCTATTTTTTGGACTTGTAATTCAAATAAAAAATAATAAAAATTTATTTTCAAATGATCAGTCAAACGTGCAATGGGCATTAGATAAAAAAGTTAAAAATAATATATTAACAATGCATGATTTTCATGGTTTTGATTCTGTAAAAAATGATATAAAAAAATTAATTCAAAATATCAAAGAACAAAGCGAAAATATTCCGAGAGGATTTTTGTTGCATGGACCGCCAGGTACAGGAAAAACTTATTTAGCCAAATGTTTAGCTGGTTCTAT
The DNA here is from genome assembly GCF_028595955.1 of Columbia Basin potato purple top phytoplasma. Lineage (GTDB taxonomy): Bacteria > Bacillota_I > Bacilli_A > Acholeplasmatales > Acholeplasmataceae > Phytoplasma. The sequence goes on along the minus strand of NZ_JANHJP010000001.1, from coordinate 23,821 downwards.
TCAAAAACATGCTCCTTTTTTTATTGTTAATGGTTCAGATTTAGTGGAAAAATATGTAGGAGTAGGTGCTTTGCGTATTAGAAGTCTTTTTGAAACTGCTAAAAAAGAAGCTAATAAAGAAAAGAAAAAATATTTTTTTATTTTTATTGATGAAATAGATTCGATAGGTAGAAAAAGAAGTTCTGATGGAAATTCTGCTAATATTGAATCGGAAAACACATTAAATGCTCTATTAAGTGAAATAGATGGATTTAACTCTAATAATGAGCCATATGGTATTGTGTTCGGTTCTACCAATAGAGAAGAACTATTAGATAATGCTTTAATTAGAGAAGGTCGCTTAGGTAAAAAAATTTATTTAGGGCATCCGAATAAAAAAGAAATACAACAACTTATTAAATTTTTCTTAAGTAAAAACAAAATTAAATTCAAAACAATAAATAAACTTTTAGAAAAAGATGATCAAGGACTATTAAACACTTTATCAAGCGCTTTTTTAACTACCTCAGATATAAATTCTTTAATAAAAGAAACAATTAAATTAGCTCCTGATAAGGAAAATATACAAATAGACGATTTATATAATGCTTTTGACACAATACAAATGGGAGTTCAAAACGAAAAAGAACAATCTGAAGAAGATAAAGACAAAATTATTGAACATGAATTAGGTCATGCTTTAGTAACTAAAGCTTTAGGTATAGAAGTAAATCGCATTAACGTAGAATCTAAAGGACAAATAGGTGGTTACACAATATCTAATTCTAAAAATGAAATAATTTTGCCAACTCAAAGTGACCTAATTGAGCGTATTATTATTTTATTAGGAGGAAGGGCAGCAGAAGCAATATTCCGATCAAATAATATTAGTTCTGGTTCTTCAGATGATTTAAAAAAAGCTAGAGCATTAGCGAACCGTATGGTTCAAGAATTAGGTATGTGTTTTAAATTAAACTCTGACAAGACAAAAATTATAACAGAAAATATTATATCAGAAGGTCGCCAGACAGAAGAAATAAATAATATTATTAACAATTCATATATAATAGCTAAACATATTATGGAAAAATATGGTACAGAAGAAGAATATAAACAAATATTCCAAGAATTAAAAAGAAAATTAAAAACACAAAATAAAATGAATAAAAAAGACTTTAATGAACTAAAATTGAATGATAAAAAATGTGAATATTTTAAATTAGACAAAAACAGTTTTGAATCTATATTAAATAAAAAAACCTCCTCCTAATTCATAAAAAATAAAAAAAGTCACTTTTAAAGTATATTTGTGTTATATTATTTATATAATATTTAAATAATCATTTAAATATAACAATTTCAAATTTAAATTTATAAATAATAAATTGCATTTTAAATGTATATAAATGAAGAATCAAATAATCAAAAAAGGATAATTAAATTTATGAAATTAATAACATTAGGAATTTCGGGTAGACATGCACATTTATCTCAAAAAACATTAGATATTTTATTTGGAACTCCAAATTATAAATTAACTTTTTTCAAAGATTTAAAACAAAAAGGACAATATGCTTCTGAAGAAAAAATTGATATCATGAGTTCATCAGGACAAATTTTAAAAAATGTTCGCATTTTAGGTCCAGTTAGAAATTTAGATCAAATAGAAATAAGCCAAAGTGATAATTTAAGATGTAAATTTGAAGCTCCTGTGAGATCTTCAGGTGATATTAAAAATTCAGCTTCAGCTACTTTAATAGGGCCGAAAGGCAAAGTTGAAATTAAAGAAGGAGTGATTATTGCTGATAGACATATTCATTTTTCATTAGAAGAAGCTAATGAATTTAATGTTTTTGATAAACAAGTAGTAAATATTGAAATCGACGGAATTAAATCAGGTATTTTGGGTAATGTTTTATGTCGTGTAGATAAAAATTTTTCTTTAGAATGTCATTTAGATACTGATGATGCTAGTGCTTTTTTATTAAAAACAGGTGATAAAGCAAAATTAATTAATCCTAAAATAATTTAATTATTATTTATTATTAAAAATCTAAATTTTTTATAATTTCAAAAAAATAAAGTAATATATAATAAAATGAATCTTTGGAAAGAAATTTTATTGAAATGTTAAATAATATTTATGAATTATAATAAACCAGAAGAATTAAAAAAACCTGAAGTTTTTAGTGATTCTATTTATGGATATATATACATCAATTATCTTTTTTTAAAAAAATTAATTGATACTAGTCCTATGCAAAGACTAAGAAGAATAAAACAATTAAGTTTTGTACATATGATTTTTGGTTGCGCCGAACAATCACGTTTTAATCATAGTTTAGGGGTTTATGAATTAGCTAGAAGATTTTTAGAAATAAATAATAATATTTTGATAAATATATTTGACCATAGAACTAAAATGCTTTTATTAACTTCAGCTTTATTACATGATATAGGACATGGTTCTTATTCTCATACTTTTGAAATTATTTTTAAAACAAACCACGAAAAACAAAGTGCCAAAATAATTTTGGAACACAAGGAAATCAATAATATTTTAAATAAAATAGATCTTAATTTTAAAAATGATGTTGCTTCTATCATAAACAAAGAAGGTAAATTTAAATTAATTGAACAACTTTTATCTAGTCAATTAGATTTTGATCGTTTAGATTATTTAAGAAGAGATGCCTTTTTTACAGGAGTAAGTTATGGATATATTGATTCTGATCTTTTAATCAGAAGTATGGAAATAGATAAAAAAAACAACAACATCGTTTTTAAAAAAAGCAGTATAACTTCTATAGAAAATTACTTAATCAATCGTTATCATATGTATTGCAGAGTGTATTATCATACTAAAGTAATAGGTTTTTCAGTTATTTTAGAACAAATTTTTAAAAGAATTGATTTTTTATTTAAAAACAAATATAAATTTCAATGTTCAGATGTTATTTCGATTTTAGAAAAATTTATAAATAAACCTGATGATATTTATAATTATTTAAATATTGATGATTTCTATATGCATGTTTTAATTTTTTATTTAAAAACAGAAAAAGATAATATTTTAATTAATTTATGCAATGATTTTTTAAATCGTAACATTTGGTCTTATTTAGATATTAACAAAGAAAATCAACAAAAAATTCAAGAAATTAAAAATCATTATAAAATCGATGAAGTAAATTATTATACTTATGATGATAAAAAAATTACATCGATTATTTATAAAGAAAATAAAAATAATATTGGCGATAATATTCTAATTTACAAAGATTTTAAACAACAAAACACTACTACTTTAAGCAAGGAATCCCCCATCATTAATTTATTAAGTAGACGTTTGCAAGATAAAAATTTACAAAAAACAGATTCAAAATTTTTTTATAGAAAATATAAAAATGAATAAAAACAAACATATATTCAAAAAAAAATACGGACAAAATTTTTTAAATGATATTAATTTATTAAAAATGATCGTTAAAGCAGCTGATATAGAAAATAAAAATGTTGTAGAAATTGGACCAGGCAAAGGTGTTTTAACTCGTTTGATATTAAATAAAGCTAAAAAAATTTTAGCTTATGAAATTGATCAAGATTTAAAATTTTTTTTAAATTTTGAGAATAATCCAAAAATTAATATTATTTATGATAATTTTTTATCACGTAATTTAGAAGCAGATTTTGAAAAATACTTCCCTAAAGAAGAAATAGTTTTGATAGGTAATTTGCCTTATTATATCACGACTCCTCTTTTATTTAAAATTTTATTTTTGCCTCAAATAAAAACTTTTACTATTATGATCCAAAAAGAAGTAGGATTAAGGATTTTATCCAACGAAAAAAACAAAAATTATAATGCTTTAAGTGTTTTTATAAAATCTTTAACTCGTGTGACTAAAATTAAAATAATAAAAAAAAATATGTTTTTCCCTCAACCTAAAGTAGATGGTATTGTTTTAAAATTTGATAAATTTGAATTAGATGAAAAAGATAAAATATTTTTGGAAAAAATGTTTTATCCCTTTATTAAAGCGGCTTTTAAACAAAAAAGAAAATTTTTAATCAATAATTTAAGTCAAAATTTTCATATTTGTAAGAAAGAAATTTCAATGTTTTTTCAAAAAAATAACATTTCATTAAATATTAGAGCAGAAGAAATAGATATTGACAAATTCAAAGAAATAACTTCTCTTTTTTTTTATTTTTTTAATTTAAACAAAATAAATATAATAAATAAAGAAAAAACAAATTAAAATTATATTTTTTAATAATTATGTTAATATAATTTATAGTAATTAAAATTAATGATTTTTAATTCAAATATAAATAAAAAAAGTAAATACTAATAAGGAATATATTTAAAATGGAAATAACTTGTGTAAGAACAAATTTATTATATACTAGCAAAAACAAATTGAAAGCCATTGCATCTATTATATTCAACAATTGTTTTGTGGTTCGCAATATTAAAGTAATGGAAGGAGAAAAAGGTCTTTTTATTGCAATGCCAAGTACAAAAAATTCTAAAGGTGTTTATGTAGATATTGCTCATCCTATAAAACAAGAAACAAGAAAAATGATTGAAGAGAATATTAAAAAAACTTTTCAAAATATGGTCGATAAAGAAGAAAATAAAATGGAAATAAAAACACATCAAAATATAGACATCACAAATAATTTTCGAGTAACAGATGTTAAAGTAAATTTACATCTAAATAGTAAAACTAGATTAAGAGCCAAAGCTTCTATTAAAATAAATAATTGTTTTGTGATTCATGGTATTAAAATTATTGAAGGAGAAAGAAGTCTTTTTATTGCAATGCCAAGTACAAAAAATTCTAAAGGTGTTTATGTAGATATCGCTCATCCTATAAAACAAGAAACAAGACAAATGATTGAAACAGAATGTAAAAAAGTTTTTCAAGAAATGATGAATAATAAAGATAATAAGGCAAACGAAAAAGCAAAAAATACAAACAATCGCAATGATGAAAATGATAATTCAAAAATAGAAAACATAATTGATAATAATAATGAAAATTCAAATGAAAATAATGTTAATAACTGTTAATAACTAAAAAAATTTATAAAAACATAATTATTTGAAATAAATTTCAAAAAATACAAGATTATTTATTGCACAAAATCATTAATCTTTAGAAAGATACTTTTATATCTTATGAATAATAATTCCAAAGAAAAAGAAAGCGAAAATCCAAAAAAATTTATTTATTTATTTTTTGTTGGTTTATTAATTTATTTTGTAATTTTTATACCTATTAATTTTGTTCCCAATTTAATTTCTGATAACAATAATATTACGAATTATATAAAAAAATTTTTAACATTTTTTATTTTATTTTTCACTGGATATTCAGTTATTAAAGAAGGTTTAATTGAAACTTATAAAAATACTAAAAAAAATAAAAAATTAACTCCAAATGTACATATTTTAATGATTTTAGCTGCTGTTGGTTCTTTATACCAGGAAAATTATAATGAAGCTGTTTTATTAATTATTATTTTCGGAGGAGCTCATTTTTTAGAAGAATACGTTGAAGAAAAAAATCAAAAAGAAATAAAAAAACTTTTAGATATAAAACCTAAAAAAGCTAAATTATTACAAAAAAATAATGATTTTAAATTAGTTGATGTTTGTGATTTAAAAATAGGCGATAAAGTAATGATTTTAAACGGAGAACAAATACCTTCTGATGGCATTATTATATCTGGAAATTCTTCTATAGATGAATCAACAATCACAGGTGAAAGTATGCCTTTAGATAAAACAGTAGGAGATAAAGTTTTTGGTAGTAATATAAATTTAACCAATACTCTAATAATAGAAATTACTACAACCGAAGATAAAACTATTTTTTCTAAAATAATTAAATTAACTCAACAAATTCAAGAAAATGTTTCTAAAAAAGCATCTTTTATTCAAAAATTAGAACCTTTATATGTTAAAGCAGTTCTTTTAATTACTTTTTTTTTCGTAATTATAACACAATTAATATATATAGTATTACAACACTATGATAATTCAAATTTTGCTTATTTGTCTCAACACTTAGAATTTTCCAAAATTTTTTACAAAAGTATGGTATTTTTAACTGTATCTTCTCCTTGTGCTTTAGCTGTTGCTGATATTCCCGCTACTCTTTCAGCTATTTCGAATTTAGCACAAAAAGGAATTTTATTAAAAAATGGTCAATCATTAAGTGTTTTATCTAATGTAGAAACTATTGTTTTTGATAAAACAGGTACTTTAACAAAAGGAAAAATCAAAGTTCAAGAAATTTTTTTTAAATCTAATATTTCCGACGAAACAAAAAATGAATATTTAAATATTTTATGGACAATCGAAAAAAATTCGAATCATCCAATAGCTTTTGCAATACAGAAACACTTAAAAGAAAAATTAAATTTAAACTTTAATTTAAAACTAAAAACTCTTAATTTAATCGGAATCGGAATTGAAGCTACAGATGAAAAAAATAATTTATATAAAGTAGCTAAATATAATATTTTTGATAAAGTCCCTTTAGAAATAGAAAAAAAAACTCAAGAATTTTTAAAAAAAGGGAATACAGTTGTTTATTTAAGTCATAATAATGAAATTATTATGTCAATTGCTATAATTGATATAATTAGAACAGAAGCCAAAGAGCTAATTGAATATTTTAATAATAAAAAAATAAATACAGTAATGTTAACAGGTGACAATGAAACAGTAGCAGAAGATATATCTTCTAAGTTAAATTTGAATTATTTTTTATCTAATTGTTTACCAGAAACCAAATTTCAATATATTGAAAAAATAAAAAAACAAAATCATATTGTAGCTATGGTAGGGGACGGAATAAATGATTCACCAGCTTTAGCTAACTCAGATGTTTCCATAACTTTACAAGAAGGAAGTGATGCCGTTATAGACATTGCAGATATTATTTTAATAAAAAATGATTTAAAAAAAATAGTATACGCTCATAAAATATCTTATAAGTTAAATAAAATAATATGGCAAAATATTGTATTTGCTTTTTTAATTATAGTAATATTTTCTTTAATTAATTTTATTTGGAAAATATCATTACCTATAGCGGTTATCGCTCACGAAGGTAGTACTTTATTAGTTATTTTTAATTGTTTAAGATTAAGAAACAACATTAAATAAAAAAACTATTTCACGAAATAGTTTTTTTATTTATTTTAATATGACTTTTTTAATAGAATAAAAAATTAGAATATTTTAAAAATTAAATCCAATAAATATCTAAAATAATTTTTTATAAAAATTATTTTAGATATTTATTCAGGCATATTTATATAAATTTTATGATAAATAAATATTTTGAAAAGCATCTTTCATAAAAGATATTTTTATTAATATAAATTAAAAAACTTTTTTCAAGTAAAATAATTATATATAGTTTATATTATAAAAACTCATTAATTTTAAATAAAAAAATATCAATTCTTTGAAAAAATAATAATAAATATATTTATAAATTCACAAAAGGTAAAGACAAAAATGAAAGTAGGAATCGTGGGATTACCTAATGTTGGGAAATCAACTTTATTTAATGCAATAACAAATATGAAAGTATTAGAAGCTAATTATCCTTTCGCTACTATACAACCTAACGTTGGTATTGTGTCCGTTCAAGATGAACGTTTAAATTTTTTAGCTAATCTTTTTCAATCTCAAAAAATTATAAAAACACAAATTGAATTTATAGATATAGCTGGTTTAGTCAAAAATGCATCTAAAGGAGAAGGATTAGGAAATCAATTTTTAAATCATATTAGAGATGTAGATGCTATTTGTCATGTAGTTAAATGTTTTGATGATCCAAATATTATTCATGTTAATGATAAAGTAGATCCTGTCGATGAAAGTATCACAATAGAAACAGAATTAATTTTATCTGATTTAGAACAAATTGAAAAACGTTTATCTAAAATAAATAGACAAAAAAAAAATTTGTTAAATAAAGAAACACTAAAAGAAGAAGATTTATTAAAAAAAATAAAATCTAATTTAGAACAAGACAATAATATATCTCAATTAAATTTAAACAGTCAAGAATTAAAAATAATTAAAAATTTTAATTTATTATCTTTGAAACCTATGATTTATATTGGTAATTTTAAAGAAAAAGATTTATCAGATTTAACAAATAATTCATTTTTTCAAAAAATGTCAAAACATGCTCAAAAAAAAGAAAGAGAATTTATTCCGGTTTGTATTTTATTAGAAAAAGAATTATCTATTTTGAATAAAAAAGAAAAAGAAAATTTTTTATCAATGTATAATTTAAAAAATAGTGCTTTACAAGAAATTATTAAAAAAAGTTATAAACTCTTAGGATTACAAACTTATTTTACAACAGGAAAAACAGAAACAAAAGCTTGGTCTTTTTATAAAGGGATGACAGCTCCTGAATGTGGAGGCATAATTCATAGTGATTTTCAAAAAGGTTTTATCAAAGCAGAAATTTTTAATTTTAAAGATTTAATACAAAATAAAAATTTTGTTAAAATAAAAGAAAACGGTAAATTAAGATTAGAAGGAAAAAATTATTTAGTTCAAGATGGAGATATTATTACTTTTTACTTTAATGTGTCTAAACAAAATAAAATGAAATAAAATAATTAAAATTTTTTTATTATAAAAAAATGGAGAATAATATTATGACAAATATAAATTATAAAAATACATTGTCAATGCCTTCTACAAAATTTCCGATGAAAGGTAATTTAAGCCAAAAAGAAATTGAAATAGAACAAAAATGGGAAGATATTCAATTATATGATAAAGTTTTAAAAAAGAACAAAAATAACCTTTGTTTTTTTTTGCATGATGGGCCGCCTTATGCCAACGGCAATATTCACATTGGACATGCTTTAAATAAAATTTTAAAAGATTTTATATTACGTTTCAAAACAATGCAAGGGTTTAACGCTCCTTATATTCCTGGGTGGGATTGTCATGGACTACCTATTGAATCAGTTGTATTAAAAAAATTTTCTAAAAATCAATTAACTTCTAAAAAAAATTTTTTAAATAAATGCGAAGAAATAGCTTTAAAATTTGTAGAAAAACAAAAAACAAATTTTAAAAGATTAGGTATATTAGGACAATGGGAGAAACCTTATTTAACTTTAAATAATACTTTTGTAGCTGATCAAATCCGTATTTTTAGTAAAATGATTGCTAAAAAATTAATCTTTAAAAAATTAAAGCCTATTTATTGGTCTCCTTTTTTACAATCTGTTTTAGCTGAATCAGAAATAGAATATAAAAATCATCAATCTTTATCTATTTTTGTTCTGTTTCCTCTTTTAAACATAAACTTAAAAGAAAATATATTTAAAAATACGTCTTTATTAGTTTGGACCACAACACCTTGGACTTTGCCGGCTAATACAGCTGTTTGTTTACACCCAGACAAAAATTATTGTTTAATTCAAATAAACGATAAAAAAAAATATATCTTAGGTACTTCGGTTTTAGATAAATTAAAAGTAAAATTTAATTGGGAAAAAATAAAAATTATTAAAAATTTTAAAGGAATTTTGTTACAAAACTGTTTTTATCAAAATGAATTATTTAAGCAAAAAAGACAAATTATTTTAGATAGTTTTGTTTCAGATACAGAAGGAACTGGATTAGTTCATATCGCTCCAGGACATGGTTATGATGATTTTATATTAAGTGAAAAATATAATTTAGATATATTATTGAGCGTTGATCAAAAAGGTTTAATGACTGAAATTGCTGGTAAATATAAAGGTTTATTTTACGAAAAAGCTAACCATATGATTGTATCAGATTTAAAAGAAAAAAAACTCATACTACATTCTGAAATATTCAATCATTCTTATCCTCATGATGAAAGAACTAAAAAACCAATTATTTATTTAGCTATCCCGCAATGGTTTTTAAATATTAAAAAAATTAAAAAACAAATTTTATCAGAAATTGAACAAATAAAATGGATTCCTCAATGGGGTCAAATTAAAATGCATAATATGATAAAAGATAGACAAGATTGGGTTATTAGTAGACAAAGAATTTGGGGAGTACCAATTCCTATTTTTTATACAGAAAATAATACACCTATTTTAGATGAATTTGTAATCCAAAATGTAGCTGATTTAATTGAAAAAAATGGTAAAGAAATTTGGTTTGAATGGGAACCTTCAAAATTATTACCTCATAATTATACAAATCCACAAAGTCCTAATAATATTTTTAAAAAAGAAATGGATATTATGGATGTTTGGTTTGATTCCGGCACTTCTTATAGCACCTTTAAAAAGTTATACAAAAATTTGGAATCTGCAGATGTCTATTTAGAAGGTGCGGATCAATATCGTGGTTGGTTTAATTCTTCTTTAATTACTTCTATAGCGGCTTTTAATGAAAAACCTTATAAAACAATTATTACTCATGGTTTTGTTTTAGATGGTAAAGGTCAAAAAATGAGTAAATCATTGAATAATGTTATCGATCCTTTACAAATTATAAAACAAAAAGGTGCGGATATTCTAAGATTATGGATCGCTCATATCAACTATAATATAGATGTGAAATTAAATGATAATATATTGAAACAAATAGAAGAAAAATATAAAAAAATAAGAAATACTTTTCGTTTTATGTTAGGTAATTTAAATAATTTTGACCCTTCGAAAGAATGTTATATTCCTATTGAGAAAAGACCTATATTCCATCAATTATTTATATTAGAATTTCAAAATATTTTTTTACAAATAATAGATTTTTACGAAAATTATAATTTTGAAAAAATTATGAGCTTATTATATCCTTTTATTTCAAATAAAATGAGCGCTTTTTATTTAGATTTTAGTAAAGATATTTTATACATTGAAAAAGAAAATAATTGGGAAAAAAATGTAATTAAATCCAATATATACGATCTTTTAATGTCTTTTTTGAAAATTTTAACTCCTATAATCCCTCATACTACTGCCGAAGTATATCAAAATTTATCATTTTCCGAAAAAGAAGACATTTATTTAGAATCAATTCCTCAAAAAAAAGAACTAAAAAATTGGATCACTAATTATTATCAAAAACAACAATTAGATGCAAAACAAAATCATTATAAATTATTTTTTATTTTAAGAGAACAAATTTTAAAACAATTAGAAGAAGCGAGACAAAATAAAATTATAACTGCTTCTTTACAAGCTAAATTAATTTTACATTTACCACAAGAATACATCCAAACAATAAATTCTTTAGAAATTAAAAACAAATTGCATCAATTATTAATTGTGTCTCAAATACAAATAATCGAACATAAATCTTTAAATATTAAGGTTTTGCCAGCAACAGGTAATGCTTGTCCTAGATGTTGGAATATCATAGAAAATAAAGATTTAAACAAATTATGTGATCGTTGTTTAAAAATACTTTGAACAATAAAATATATAATCAAATCATTAGAATATAGGTGCATTATAAAAATATTATAATATGATAAAACAAATATCAAATAATTACGTAAATAATAATAAATTTTTAACTAAAAAAAATATTAAAACAATAATCATTTCTTTCTTTTTACTTCTATTATATGTTTTATTAGATGTTGTATTTATAAGTGGAGATTATAATATTCAGTTATACACAACAGGAATTCACGGTCTTTGTGATGCTATAGCTAAAATTTTAATGCAAACCAATGATGAATGGAAAAATAATCCATCTTTTAATGGTTGGTTTGTTGCTATTCTTTTTGGTTTAATTAATTTATTATTATTTATCTTCATTGCTTTCCCGAAATTAGATTTCAAATTTAGTATAAATTCTTTAATAAATACAATTTTTTTTGTTCTTTTATTCTTTATATTGACTCCTTTAATAAATAAACCAAATGGTTCTTTAAATTTTTTCAAAAATTGTTTTGGCTTAATAAAACCAAATAGTGGTTTCAGATTAACCTTTATCAGAGTTCTAATTGTTGGTTTTTTTTCAGGATTAATTACTAGTTCTTGCATTAAAATAGGTAGTTCAAGCGGAGGAATAGATATTATAGCTAAATATTTATCTATTTATAAACAAAAAAGTATATCTTTATATATTAATATATTAAATTATTCTATAGCTATATTTTCAGTTCTTTTTGTTTATCTATATAAAAACGAATTTAATTTAGATTCTTTAATCTTAACTTGCGTTAAATTAATAATAAATTCTTGTGTTATATATTTTGTATTAGACAAATTAGATTCTAATAAAAAAATTTTTTAGAATAATATTTTTTTAATATTAAAGAAAGTTTCAAGATCAAAATGAAAAATATTTTGTTAGAATTTGAAGCATATATTAAGCATGAACTTTTATTATCATCAAACACTGTTCAAGCTTATTTAAATGATATATCACAATATTTCCATTTTATAACTACTAATTTAAATATCCAAAAACCTAATCAAATAACAAAAAAAGATATTTCATTGTTTTTAGAACACATGAATAATATACAAAAAATTAGTAGTAGAAGTTTAGCTAGAAAAATTATTGTTATTAAAAAATTTCATTCTTTTTTATTTTTAGAAAAAAAAGTAAACCAGGATGTAACTCTTGTTTTAAAAATACCTAAAATAGAAAAAAAATTACCTTTAGTCTTATCTTTAGAAGAAATTTATATCTTTTTAGAATGCATAGATAATAAAAATACTTTCATTTCGTTAAGAAATAAAGCTTTTTTCGAATTAATGTATAGTTCAGGTTTAAGAATATCAGAAATTTTAAACCTAACTTTATCCAAATTAAATTTACAACAATCTTATATCATTGTTAAAGGTAAAGGTTCTAAAGAAAGAATTGTTCCTATAACCCAATATTCTACAAAAAAATTAAAAAAATATTTCAAAAAAGGACGTCCATCCTTATTAAAACAAAAAACAAATGATTTTGTTTTCTTAAACCAAAAAGGAGAACGTTTATCACGACAAGGTTGTTATAAAATTTTCAAACAAATAACTAAAAAAGCTAATTTAAGAAAAGAATGTTCGCTACATACATTAAGACATTCTTTTGCAACTCATTTATTGGAAAATGGAATGGATTTAAGAACTTTACAAAATATTTTAGGTCATGAAGATATTACTACTACTCAAATTTATACTCATATTAGTCAAAAATATTTGAAAAAAACATATTTTAAATATCATCCTAGAGCAAACATAAAATAATGCATAAAAAAGGGGATTATAAAAATAATGCATTCTTTAAATTTATTTATATATAATCAAGAATTTTTTTTAGAAAAAGAAAAAAATAATTTAAAGAATTTGTGCAAACAAAAAAATTATCACTTTTTATTTTATTCTATTAAAATAAATAATTATATAGAAATAGCACAAAGTATAGCAAAAGAATTATACACTAGTTCTTTTTTTTATGATAAAAAAATACTTTTTATAGAAAATCTTTCTTTATTAATGCAAAAAAAAAATATAAATTTAAATTTTTTATTAAATTTTTTTGAAAAACCACAAGAAAATATTATTCTTTATTTAGTAGAAGAAAAAGATAATAATTTTACGTCTGATATACAAGAACAAATATATAAAAATTTCCATATTTACAAAAAAAATAAACTATCTTACAAAGATTTATTTAAATATACTAAAGAACAATTCACAAATGACGGTTTTATAATAAATTCGGAAATTGTATATTTTATAATACATACAATCAAAAATAATTTATTTTTATTAAAAGAAGAAATTCAAAAAATTAAATTATATTATTTATCTACCCAAACAAAAGAAATTAAAAATTTGGAAATCATTAAAAAATTAATATTTTATCATCAAGATGAAAATATATTTTCATTTATTAAATCAGTTCTTAATGATAATAACATCAATAAAAAAAATATTCATCTATTATGCGAAAATTTGATAAATAAAAAAAAAGATCCTGTTTTGCTTATTTATCAAATTTTAAATAAATTACAAGGAATGCTTTTAATAAAACATTTAATAATAGAAAATAAAAAAGAAAATGAAATAAGTAATATTTTACAATATCCTATAGAAAAAACCTTTTTTTTAATAAAAGAAATTAAACTATTGCCTCTAAATAAAATAGAAAATTTATTTTTAATATTCTTTGATTTATATTACAAATTTAAAAAAGAAATTATAAAAAACGAAAACAATTTAAAATATCTTTTAATAAATACAATTTTTAATTTATAATTTTATTTATCTTTGCAAACGAAATACAACCTTCTCTCACCAAAGTCAAATTAAATAAAGTAGCATCAATAACAGTAGAACTTAAATTAATAGTAGGAATTGGGTTATTAGGATAAATATAATCAACTTTATGTTTGAATTGTTTTATAATCTCTAAATAATTATTTAAAGGAGGTTCACCGCTTTTATTGACAGAAGTAGTTTTTAAAGGACCTTTTATTTTTAAAATTTCCAAAGCCAAAGGATGATTAGGAATTCTAATTCCTATTTTTTTTTCATTAGTTCTATCAAAATATTTTTTTTTACTAAAAACAATAATAGTTAATGGGCCGGGCCAAAAATAAGAAATTAATTTTTTAATCTTTTCATCTATAATAGCTATTTCTTCTATTTGTTCCAAAGAAGAACATAAAATACTAATAGGTTTATTAAAATCTCTTTGTTTAATATTATAAATAGTTTTTAAACTTTCTTTATCATATATTGAACAACCTAAACCATAAACCGTATCTGTAGGAAAAATAATAATTTTGTGTTTTAACATATATTTATATTTTTATTTGTTCTTTCAAATTTTGTTTATTAAATTCTTCTTTTAAAGGTTCTATAATTAAATCTATTCTGCCTTCCATGAAAAAATCTAATTTTTGTAAAGTTAAATTTATACGATGATCAGTAATTCTATTTTGAGCATAATTATAAGTTCTTATTTTAGAACTACGATCTCCTTTGCTAATTAAATTTTTTTTAATTTCATTTTGTTGTTTTTGTTTTTCAGATATTATTTTATTATATACCTTGTTTTTTAATAATTGAAAAGCTTTTTCTTTATTTTGATGTTGACTTTTAGCTATCTGACAAGCTACACTATCGCCTGTAGGAATATAAGTTAAACGAACTGCTGATTTAGTAGTATTAACTGATTGTCCTCCTGGACCACTTGAATTAAACGTATCTACTCGAATATCATTCCAATTTAAATCTATCTTAGTCTCTTCTAATACAGAAGATACTAAAATCTTAACTGTAGAAGTATGAACTCTTCCTCTTTTTTCTGTCTCAGGAACTCTTTGAACTCTATGTATTCCTGATTCATATTGTAAAAAAGAATAAACATCATCGCCATAAATCATCATTTCTACTGCAAAAATACCACTTTTAACACCAGAAACTAAATTAATAATATCTATCTTCCATTTTTTACTTTCAGCATATTTAATATAGGCACGAAATAAATCAGCTACAAAAAGATTAGATTCACTTCCTCCAGCTGCTGCTTTAATTTCCATTAAAACATTTTTGTTTTTATCTTCATCTTTAGTAAATAGTTTTTTTTGCAATTTATCTAATTTTTCTTGAATTTGAGTATCTAAAATCTTTTTTTCTTCCTGAAATAATAAAACAAATTCATTTTCATTTTGTGAGTTTTGTAAATTATTTTGTGTAATTAATTTTTTAAGATTTTCCTTTTCTTTTATTAAATTAAGGTATTCATCATAAACAGAAACAATTTTTTTTAATTCATTTATTTGTTTTAATAATTCTATATTATTTAAATTTTTCGTATCAGATAATATTTTTTTTTGTAAATTTAAATATTTTTGTTTTATTATTTCGAGTTTTTCTAGCATTTTATATCATAAATTCCTTTTTTTATTAAAAAAATACAAATGTTTTTTAATTTTATTCTATTTCAAAAAAAGAAAGGCAATTTAAATTAAAATTAAATTTTTTAATTCCTACAGATCCTTGTCTATTTTTAGAAATAATTAATTCTGTATAACCTAAATCTGATAATTCTGTTTTCATATCTTTATTATAATAATTAGGACGATATAAAAACATAACAATATCGGCATCTTGTTCGATACTTCCGGAATCTCTTAAATCAGATAAAATAGGTCTTTTATCTTCTCTTTTTTCTACTTCACGTGATAACTGTGATAAAGCCAAAACAGGAATTTTTAATTCACGAGCCATTTGTTTTAAACTTTTAGAAATATCAGCTATTTCTTCTTGACGATTAAAAAAATTTTTAAAATTAGGTTTATTAACTTTTCCGATTAATTGTAAATAATCAATAATAACAAAATCTAATTTATTTTGGTTTTTCATTTTACGACATTGAGCGCGAATATCTAATATATTAGCACTTGCAGAATCATTGAAAAAAATATTTAAATTTTGTAAATTTTGAGAATTTACCTTTAATAAATTTATTTCTTGCTCATTTAAAAGTCCTAATTGAATTTTTTTATGAAAAATTTGACTTTCAGAACTTAACATTCTAGAACCTAATTGTTCATTAGACATTTCTAAACTAAAAATAACAACAAAAGCTTTTTGATTTTTTTTAGCTATATTAATCGCAAGATTAGACATAAAACTACTTTTACCCATAGAAGGTCTTGCTGCTAAAATTATAAGTTCTTCTGGTTTTAATCCCAAAGTGATATCATCTAAATTATGATAACCAGTACTTAAACCAATAATTTTATTTTCTCTTTTGTTATAAATAGTTTTATGTTCAATTTCTTTTAATAATTGTTTTATTTCAACAAGATTACTTGTTTTTTTCTTTTTAGAAATTTGAAAAATTTTTTCTTCTGTAATATTTAAATAATGTTGAAAATCAATATTCTGATTGCTAATTCCCTCATTATAAATTTCCGATGCAGTAGTAATTATTTCTCTTTTAAGAGAGGCATCGCGCACAAAATCAATATAAGTATCCAAATGATATATAGACGGAATATTGTTACTTAATTGAAATAAATATTTGGCACCGTCTCCTATTTTTTGCTTTTTTTGTTCTAAAATTTTCAATACCGACAAATAATCAATATCTTTGTTCTCTTTAAACAAAGTTTTCATAGCTTCATAAATATATTGATGTTCAATATTAAAAAAATCTTCTGTTTCTAATCTATCTATCGTAGACAAAATTTTTTTAGGATCTAATAAAATAATACCTAAAATAGCTTGTTCTGCATCTAGATAAAAAGGTAATTTTATATTTTGTTCACTCATTATTAATAAATTTCATCCAATAAATTTTATAAAATAATTCAAGAAATATTATTTCTTGTCTAGATCTTTAATATTTATAATAAAAGAAGCAATAATATCTTTTGTTAAAAAAACATTTGCTTTGTATTTTCCTAAAGAATTAATTTCGCTTTCTAAAACAAGTTTCTTTTTATTAATTAATATATTATATTTATTATGAAATTCATCCACAATTTGTTGTAAAGTTATTTTACCATACATTTTACCTTGTGGACCTATATTAACTATTATATCAATTTGTTTATCATCAATATCTTTTTTTACTTGTTGCATTAATAAATTATGTTTTTTGTGAGCTTCTTCTTGTAATATTTGTTCTTTTTTTATTTGTTTAATATTTTGTTCAGTAGCTAAAAGTGCTTTTTTTTCTTTAATTAAAAAATTACCGTAACCATATTTAATTTCGATAATATCATTTTTTTTGCCTCTATTTTTGACATCTTCTAATAAAATAATTTTCATATTTTTTAAACTTTCTTTATATTCTAAAGATAATATATTTTTTAATTGAGAAATTATATCATCTAAACTATCACTTTCTATTTGGGTAGCTGCACTATTAATATGTCCACCGCCTCCCATTTGTTCCATAATTATTTGAACATTTATTTCGCTATAAGAACGTGCGCTTATACCTATTTTATTATCTTGTAATTTGGAAACTGTAAAAGCAGCATCTACACTTTGAATATTTAAAACATATTCAGAAATTTTAGCTAAAAAAGAACGATCATTACATATCTTATTATTTCTAATAATAGCGAATTTTCCCATATAAAGTTCCATTTTAGCAATTAATTCATTCATTTCTAAAATTTTATTTAATTCTTCTCTTAACCAAAATTTCACTTTCGCAACATCAGCGCCTAAAGAAAGTAATTTAGCTGCCGCTTCCAAAGTTCTTGAACTAGTACGAGCAGTAAAATAATTTGTATCTATAACCATTCCACCATAAATCAAACTAGCTTCTAAAGGAGTTATTTCAATAGAATATTTAAAAAAACTAATAAATTCAGTTAAAATTTCAACAGTTGAAGAAGCCATAGAATTGACATAAGAAAAAATATTATTAATAGTATTTTCTGTTGCTCTATGATGATCTAAAATAATTACATTAGAAGTTAATTTTAATAATTCCGGACTATTAACGATATCTAAACTTTGAGTATCAACAATAACTAAAAGTGAATTTTCATTTATCATTTTTATTGCTTGCGATGTTTTTATAATCTGTTTAGCTAAATGTTTTTCTTCTTGAAATAAATCTTGATAAATAAATTTAAAATTAGCATCTGTCTTGTCTTCGTCAATAATTAAATAATGTTTATAATTTGTGTTAATAGATGAAGCTATTTTATAAAAAAGTATCATAGAACCTAAAGAATCTAAATCAGGATGAATATGACCCATAATAAAACAATTTTGATGTTTCAAAATCAAATCTTCAATTATTTCAGAATTAATTCGAGCTGATATTTTAGAATCAGTGCCCAAAGAAGTAGTTGTTGCTCCAAAATATAATATTTTTTTATTTTCTACATTAACAACTGCTTGATCTCCACCTCTTTTTTGAGCTAATTCTAAAGCATTTTGAGCGTAATTAGAAATTTTATTATAAGGTAAATTATAACAAGCAACTCCTATAGAAAGAGTAATTTTTAATTTATATTTATTCGATATATCACGAACTGTTTTTAAAATGGAAAATTTATCCTTAATTATATTTTCCAATTGATAATAATTTAATAAAACTAAAAATTTATCATCCGATAATTGTTTTAAATAACTTTCATAAATTTCAAAAAAATCTGATAAAGCACTTAAATACTCTACTTTAATTTGAGATTGTTCTGACAAATCTAATTTTTTAAATGAATTATCTAAATTATCAAAAGATACAAAAATTAAAGTAGGAGTTTTTTGATTATAAATTTCTTTTATTTGTTCTCTTTCGGTAACATTAAAAAGATAAAAAACATTAAATTCTTTTTTATATAAACAATCAAAAACTTCTTCTCCTATATGTAAAACAACTTTATTATTTGAAGATTCTAATAATTCAAACATAGAAGAATTAACGTCTTTTAAATAAGCATCTAAATCAGGTTTTTTTAAAATATTATTAGCATAATTATTAATCCATTGAATTTTATGAAAAACATTATCGACTAAAACAATGCCGATTGGTAATTCGTTAAAAACTTCCTCACCTACTTGATTAATATAATAAGATAAGTTAGCCCATAAATTTAATCGATTCTTTAATCTTTTAATTTCAACTAAATGATAAAAATTATAATATAAACAAAGCAAAACAAGAAAAATAACTATTTTTCCTAAAATACTAACTAATAAATTTATTAAAGCTGAACGTATTTCATATAAAGCTTGATCAGGACTATTACAAATTTTTGTTATATTATCTTTATCAAATTTAAAAGTATATATAAAAAAAATAATTAAAAAAAGAATTAATATACTCTTTTTATAATTAAAAATTTTTGATCGATTTTTTTTATACATAAACTTTACAAAAACTCGTTTCTTATACTAATTTTTTATTTTATTATTTCGGTCCATCGAAATATTTCCTGTATAAAAATAAATTAAATATTTTAATAATCTATTTTCAATAAAATATAATAAAAAGAAAACAAGCAATATTGAATAAAAAATGCTTGTTTTTTTATTTATTTAATTAAAGCCATAATACGAGCTAATTTAATGGCTTTAGATAAACGTTTTTGCCATTTAACTGAAATTTTATTAAATCTACTTGGTAAAATTTTGCCTCTATCAGTAATAAAACGACTTAATAAATTTACATCTTTAAAATCAATTCTAGTAAATTTATTTTCAGTAAAAAAACATACTTTAGGACGTTTTTTATAAAATTTTTTGCGTTTATTCATTTTTATATATTTTTATATACCTTTCATTTATATATTCAAACTTAATTATATATTCCGAATTTAAAAAGGTAATTCTTCTTCATTATCTATAACTAATTTTTTATTTTGTGTATGATGTTCGTCAACATTCATGTTGTTATGATCTTTATTAGGATAATAATCATTATTATTATTTGATGAATTGTTTTTATTTGATAAAAATTGAATCGAATCACATTTTACTTCCGTAAAAAATTGTTTTTGATTATTATTTTCATAACTTGTAACTCTAATACTACCTTCAACGCCTAAAAGAGCCCCTTTTAATACATACTTAGATAAATTTTCTGCTTGTTTATACCATACTGAACAACGAATAAAATCAACTTCTTTAACTCCAGATTTATTAGTAAAATTTCTATTTACTGCCAAAGTAAAATTCACTAAAGGAATATCGCCTTGAATAAAACGTAATTCAGGATCCTTAGTGATACGACCTACTAAAATAACTCTATTTATCATTATTTTATTTTTTATCCAATCTTAATATAACATAACGAATAATTTCTTCTGTAATATTAGCAATTCGATTGAATTCTGTAACCATATCATTATTAGCCTTTACTAATACATTATTATAAAAACCTTGAGTAAACTTTTGAACAGGATAAGCTAATGTTTTTAATTCTGTGTTTTGATATTCTAATTTATTATCTTCTTTTTCAAAAATACTATTAATTTTATTTTTAATTTCATCTACTTGTTTTTCGTTTAAAGTAGGTTTTAAAATATATAATATTTCATATTTTCTCATTTTTTTCAAAATTCTCCTTATGGTCTTTTGTTCTTATTTTTATAAAATAAGAAAAGGAATTAAAATTATTTTTTAAATCCTAAATTTGTTTTATTTTAAAAAATATTTTTTCATTTAAAATAAATCTCATTTTATTATACTAAATTTATTAACTTTAATTTACAAATTAAATTCAATAAATTAAGTATAAAATTTGTTAATAAAATATTTAATCGAATAAATAATTAAATAATGTCAATAATACATATAAATTTTAACAAATCACAGAAATAATATCAATTAAACTGAAAAAATATATGTTTGCTATAAAAATAAATCATTTAATGACTAAAATACGTTATTTTTATGTTACAATTTTATATAGTATTGTTGTATTATTAATGAAATTATAAATAAAAATAAATTATCAAATGATTTTTAAAATATCAACTATATCCAATAAATTTGTTTCCTTTTTTTCATGATTATTTCAACAAAATTTTAATTTTTGATTTTAAAATTGATCTATATTAAAATCAAAATAGATTAATTTTAATTAACTCGAATATCTCTCAAATATTTCATTTTTTTAAAATTCATAATTCTTTTTAATAATTTCATTAAATCATAAAAAATCATTTTATTTATTAAAATTTTCTTCAAACTTTTATTTAAAAATAAATTTTTATTCAATAAAACAATAAACTGAAAAATTAAATAAAATAAAATAGAAACAAGGAAGAGGGTGTAATATGAAACATAATAAAAATGAAAATTTTATCCTTTTTTTATTTATATTTTTAATATTCCTCATGTTAATTTTAAGCTTCGCAACAAATTTATACATTCCAATGCTAAATAATTTTTTAGAACTATCTAAAATTTCTATAAGTTTTATATTATTAATATTTAGCGTTTATTTTTTAGTTTTACCTGGTAAATTTATCATAGGTGGTTTAGAAAGTAATTTAATTTTTTTAGATAAAATTTTTTTTTATGATAAAAAAAAACAAAAACAAAAATATTTTTTTAGCAAAAACAACAATATTATTATTATTAGAATTTTAATTTTAATATTTGCTTTAGTTGTATACTTAAAAGATTCAACACAACTTAATTTATTTTTATCATCAATAATATTCAGTCTTCTTTTTGCTTTTATTCTAAAAATATTTAATTTGTTCAAAATAAAACAAAATTCTATTATTAAAAAATTTCCTCAATTTATTAAAAATAATATTTTTTATAGATTATTATTATCTTCTTTAATAACTGGTTTTACTGTCGGCATAAGTTGTGGTAATATTTTAAAAAAAGAACTGAGTACAGGTGGTACTGATGTTATTTTTGTATTTTTAACATCGACATCAATTTGTTGTGGAATAGAATTATCTGCAATGTTATTAATAGTAGATGGTTTAACTATTTTATTATCTTTTTTAATGGATTTAATAAGAAAAAAGAAAAATAAAAACAAAATTATAATAAAATATTTTTTTTCTATCTTAACATTTTTTATAGCTCTTGGTATTATTCATTTATTAACAAAACAAAATAATAAAATAATTTAATAAAAAAATATTTACTTCAAATAAATTTAAAGAGAAAAAAATATGATTATATCTAAAGAAAATATAAAATTTAAAAAATTAAAAAAACTTTTATTAAAAAAATACCGCAACTTATATCAAGAATTTTTAGTTTTTGGGGAACATTTAGTTGAAGAAGCTCAAAAAAAAAATGTAATTTTAAAAATATATACAATTGATCCATCTAAACCAGGAACTTTAATTTCCCATAATTTAATGAAAGAATTAAATACAAACAAAACTCTTTATCCTGTGTGTGCTCTTTGTAAAATAAATTCTCAACCCTTAAAAAGTGATAAAATTTTAATTTGGGACGATATTCAAGATCCAAGTAATGCAGGTGTTTTATTAAGAAGTGCTTGTGCTTTTGGTTTTCGACATATTTTTATTAGTCCCAAATCAGTCGATTTTTATAATGAAAAAACTATAAGATCAAGTCAAGGAGCTATATTTCATTTATTTTTAGAAAGAGGCAATATAATAAATTTTTTGTTATCAGCTAAAAAAGATAATTATACTATTTTTAGTGCCTCTGTAAATAAAAAAAATATAAACTTAGAAAAATCTTCTTTTTTAAAATCCCAAAGTAAAAAAATTTTAATTTTAGGAAACGAAGGATTAGGTATTTCAGAAATAGTTCAAAAACATTCTGACTATTTTGTACATATTGATATAGAAAATATAGAAAGTTTAAATGTTGGAGTAGCAGGAAGTATTTTAATGCATCTTTTAAAATAAAAAAATTATATTCATTATCTTATTTATTGAAATATAATAAATTATATTTTTTTTATATCATAAAATTGACAATTTTATTCAATATTTAATAACTATTATTAATAATAGTTATTTTTCTTATCGCCTTAAAAATTACAATTAAATTTTTAATTTTATAATTTTTTTCAATATATAAATTATATATTTTTAAGTAAAATATATTTTTTTATAAAATGCTTTTAAAGTATTAAATTTTTTAAATACATTTTTTTGAATATTTATCATGATTTAATATCAATGTATAACAAAAAAAATATTTCAAAAAACAAATCAATAAATCAAAACTACATTTTATAACAACCTAGAATTCAATAAAGTCATTAATTTATTAAAAAAAGATCCAATAAATTGATCTTTTTTTATTTCAATAAAAACATAAAGAAAAATTAAATATTTAAAAAATTTTATCAATATTTTTAAATTATTTTATACTTCGTTTTTTTATACAAAAATCATGAAAAAAA
>NZ_JANHJP010000019.1 GCF_028595955.1 Columbia Basin potato purple top phytoplasma | reverse complement strand
GAACAAGGAAGCTATAAGTAATGCAACTATGAATCTCATGGAGAGTTCGATCCTGGCTCAGGATGAACGCTGGCGGCGTGCCTAATACATGCAAGTCGAACGAAAACCCCTTAAAAGGTTTTAGTGGCGAACGGGTGAGTAACACGTAAGTAACCTGCCTTTAAGACGAGGATAACAATTGGAAACGGTTGCTAAGACTGGATAGGAAACAAAAAGGCATCTTTTTGTTTTTAAAAGACCTTCTTACGAAGGTATGCTTAAAGAGGGGCTTGCGCCACATTAGTTAGTTGGTAGGGTAAAAGCCTACCAAGACGATGATGTGTAGCTGGACTGAGAGGTTGAACAGCCACATTGGGACTGAGACACGGCCCAAACTCCTACGGGAGGCAGCAGTAGGGAATTTTCGGCAATGGAGGAAACTCTGACCGAGCAACGCCGCGTGAACGATGAAGTATTTCGGTATGTAAAGTTCTTTTATTGAAGAAGAAAAAGTAGTGGAAAAACTATATTGACGTTATTCAATGAATAAGCCCCGGCTAACTATGTGCCAGCAGCCGCGGTAAGACATAGGGGGCGAGCGTTATCCGGAATTATTGGGCGTAAAGGGTGCGTAGGCTGTTAGATAAGTCTATAATTTAATTTCAGTGCTTAACGCTGTCTTGTTATAGAAACTGTCTTGACTAGAGTGAGATAGAGGCAAGCGGAATTCCATGTGTAGCGGTAAAATGTGTAAATATATGGAGGAACACCAGAAGCGTAGGCGGCTTGCTGGGTCTTTACTGACGCTGAGGCACGAAAGCGTGGGTAGCAAACAGGATTAGATACCCTGGTAGTCCACGCCGTAAACGATGAGTACTAAGTGTCGGGGTAAAACTCGGTACTGAAGTTAACACATTAAGTACTCCGCCTGAGTAGTACGTACGCAAGTATGAAACTTAAAGGAATTGACGGGACTCCGCACAAGCGGTGGATCATGTTGTTTAATTCGAAGATACACGAAAAATCTTACCAGGTCTTGACATACTCTGCAAAGCTATAGAAATATAGTGGAGGTTATCAGGGATACAGGTGGTGCATGGTTGTCGTCAGTTCGTGTCGTGAGATGTTAGGTTAAGTCCTAAAACGAGCGCAACCCTTGTCGTTAATTGCCAGCACGTAATGGTGGGGACTTTAGCGAGACTGCCAATTAAACATTGGAGGAAGGTGAGGATTACGTCAAATCATCATGCCCCTTATGATCTGGGCTACAAACGTGATACAATGGCTGTGACAAAGAGTAGCTGAAACGCGAGTTTTTAGCCAATCTCAAAAAAGCAGTCTCAGTTCGGATTGAAGTCTGTAACTCGACTTCATGAAGTTGGAATCGCTAGTAATCGCGAATCAGCATGTCGCGGTGAATACGTTCTCGGGGTTTGTACACACCGCCCGTCAAACCACGAAAGTTAGCAATACCCGAAAGCAGTAGCTTAACTTCGCAAGAAGAGGGAACTGTCTAAGGTAGGGTTGATGATTGGGGTTAAGTCGTAACAAGGTATCCCTACCGGAAGGTGGGGATGGATCACCTCCTTTCTAAGGACTATATATACTAAAATCATCATCTTCAGTTTTGAAAGACTTAAGTAGAAAATAAGTTTTTCTTTTAAGCGCCAAAGGGCT
>NZ_JANHJP010000018.1 GCF_028595955.1 Columbia Basin potato purple top phytoplasma | reverse complement strand
TAATATATTTACAAAATAATTTAATAAATAATTAGAAAGCGAGTAAAATCATATGTCAAAAAAAATAATTGAAACCAAAAAAAATCATTCCAAAAACAATAAAAAAACACATCAATCCAAAAAAAATAAATCTAATAAAATAATTATAAAAAGAAAAACTCCAACTCCTAAAATAATTATTGAAACACAAGCTAAAAAAGAAAACTGGTTTCTTAAAATCATTAAAACTTTCTTTAATATCCTCAAATGGTCCATCCCATTATTATTAATTGGTGGGGCGATTTATTGGACGCTTTTCAAATTCTTTCCTGAAGTTTTAAACCAAATCAACACTTTTACAGCTAATGCCGCGACTAAAACTAAAGCGTTATACGATAAAGCCACGCAACCAATTCGTCAAGTTATCGAGTATATTTATAATAAAGTAACAGGTAATGATAAAGATCCTAATCATACTCCTTCACCGAAAAATAAATTAGGTTATTATCTAGCAACTACTTTAAGCGTCATCGGGATTTGTTTAGGTATTGGGAAAGTCGGTCATTGGTTAAAAAGTGGGAAGAAAAAAACCATTAAAAAAGGAACTAAATCCATCATTCAAAAAAAAGCTACTTCCAAAATAGCGAATCTCGGTGGTAAAATCCTTAAAATTGGTAGTAAAGCTTTATTTTGGGTTTCTTTAGCTTCAACTGCTTATGAACTTTACCAATTTTATCAAGAAGAAACTAAAATCCCTAATCCGCCACAACAATTAACCCATAAAATGGAAAATCCCCCAACACCCATTTTACAAACACCATCTATTCAACAATCATTCAATCTAACCGTTATCAAAAATGAAGAATCAACTTTAAATAACAATAATGAAGATAAAACAGTAATAACTCAAGAAGAAACAACTCAAGAAGAAAGTGAAACTGGTAACCTGAATAATCCCTGATAAAGGTTCAGTTAAATCAACAACTGAACCTACCTTATTGCAACAAGAACAACTCCAACACACACCACCACTTGGCGAAGAATTAAAAGAAACTACCAAAAACAATGAAACACAACAACTAACTCCTTAAGAAATCATCAAATCCAAAAACTTATTAGAAATTCAACTTCAACAAGAAAAAATTAATAGTTTAACTTTAGAAACTCAAAAAGCTAATTTAGAACATGATTTAACTCAAAAACAAGAAGAATTAGAAAACAATCAAAAACTATCTCAAGAAGAAAAACAAGAACTCCAAAAAGAAATCAATCAACAAACTGACAAAATCCGTTCTAAAGAAAACGAAATCTTTACCCAAGATCAAAAGATTAATCAATTAGAAACTGACCTTCACCAAGAAAAAACCATCAACACTGAAAAAGAAAAACAAATTAATCAATTAATCAATCAAATCAACGAACAAAACCAAATAACTGAACAACTCCAAAACCAACTCCAAGCACAAAAATATTTAATTGAAACGAAAAATCAAGAATTAATAACCAATCAAACTTTATCCCAACAAGAAAAACAAGCGCTCCAACAGGAAATCAACAAATTAACTACTAATTTTCAACAAAAAGAAAAAGAATATCAAGCAACTATCTACCAAAAAGACCAAGAAATCACCCAATTAAACCAAATCATCAACGAACAAGCCAATGAAATTAACCGTTTAAGCGAAGAATTAGAACAACAAATCGATAAATGGGTGCAACAAGGCCTTCAAATTGAAGCTCTCGAAGGAACTATTAAGGCTTTAGAAAATGTCTCTGGTAAATATCTTGAAGAAAACGCCGAACTCCGTCATGAAATCAATAAACTTAAAGAACAAATAAAAGAAGAACAAAAAGCCCATGAAGCAACTAAAATAACCTTAGAAGACAATAAAAATAAATTAAACCAAAAAGTAGAAAAATTAGATGAAATTAATTTAACTATAAAAGCGC
>NZ_JANHJP010000017.1 GCF_028595955.1 Columbia Basin potato purple top phytoplasma | reverse complement strand
CGATGACTGATGATAAAAATTTTAACAACTTCTAATATGTTAAAATATAAAGGAATAAAAAAAGGAGATTAAATTTATGTTTAAATTAAAAAAACATTTACTATTATTGAATATATTTGCATTATTTTTCTTAGGATTATTTTTAATAAATAATAATTATCAAGTGAGGGCTATGGAAAGTTTATTTCATGAAGAAATTCAAGAAATTACAGAGACAGAGTTAGAAAAAAATAAAGAAATAACAAATACTATAAGTAAAGAAAAATTTGTTGCTTTACATGAAATAGGACATGCTGTAGTTGCTTTTGAATTAAGTCAAAGACATAGAGAATATCCAGATCTTATAAAACTTAAAGGAATAGAATTAAAACAGGATGACGAAATAATTGATGGTAGCACCGATTTTTCTTTTGATAGAAATAATATGTTTGGACATTTATTTGCATTATCTGTTTATTATGGCGGGTTAGAAGCGGAAAAAACCATTTTAACATCTATAGAAGAAATTAAAAGTAGAGGTCAACATGATGAACAAGATATCGAAAAAAAAGCTCAACATATCATAGAAAAAGGATGGTTTTCAGGAAATTTCTATTTATCAACAGATTCTTTAGAAATAAGAAAAGATAAAATAAAAAATATTGCTCAAACAAAAACACAAGAAATAATTCAACAATATAAAAAATTTTTATCTCCCCTTGCTGATGAATTATTAGAACGAGAAATTATTAAAATTGGAGATTTTAAAAAAATACTTAAAGAATTAATTGATCAAAAAAAACTTTCACTTAAACCAGAACAATCAGAAAAAATAGAAATAATTAAAAAATCTAAATGTGAATGTGTTATTTTATAAAAAATAGCTAAAAAAAATAAATTGAATATAACAATTATGTATCATAAATATTATTTCTGGTTTCAAAAATGAAAGTTGAAAAGTTTATTTTTATTAAATATTTAATAATTCAAAAAAATAAAAATCTAAAAAATAAAAGGAGATTTAATTAATGTTTAAATTACAAAATCAATTTAAAATAATAAGTTTTTGTTTATTTGTTTTATTAGGGATTTTATTTATAACTAATAATTATTATGTTATGGCAATGAATAATGGTCATATATCTCAAAACAACGGACATGATAATAATCATACTAATTTTCAAAATCAAGCTCGTATTTTACAAAATTTAAATTTACAACAAGCTAGAATAGTTCAACAAATTTTTAATGCTAGAAATAATAACTCTTCTGAAGAAGTTATTAACAATCTTGTGAGGCAAAATATTGAATTAAGTAGTCGTATCACTGCTCAACAAATTATTCTTCACAACGCCATGCCGCAACAAAACGATCAAAATCAACAAAACAATCCTAGCAGACGTTAAATAATTTAAAGTATGTTTTATTTTTATTATAAATATCCAGGGAGATTTCATATAATGTTTAAATTAAAAACAAATTTATTATTTTTTAGAATCTTTTTATTTATTGGTTTAGGATTTTTTTAATTACTAGTAATAATTCCGTTATGGCAATGGAAAACAATGAATTACAAAATAATTCTAATTTTAACGATAATAACATATAAATACCTTTTGAAAATTTACCTAAAAAAACAATTCAAATTAATAATTTTTTTCATGAGAAGAATATCATTAAATTTTTATTTGAAACAAAAATAAACCTTAGTAAAAAATTAGGGGTTTATGATTTGAAAAATTTAAAAGAAAAATACAATGGTTTTTTAATTAAATTTAATATAAATGTAAAACAATTTGTTAATACAAATAATGCTAAAATATGTTTATATAGTAATGCTAGTGATTTAGATAATCCAAAAAATATATATGATTGTTATAATTTTATAGGTTTTTTAGAAAAAATAATAATAGATAATGTTTCAGAAGAAAGATTATCCTAACTATAAATTAAAAAATAACAAACATATAGAAATATATAAATCTTTATTTAAAAAAGGATCAGATAATAATTTTTTTGAATCAGAATTGGAAGAAAATGTTTTTGAAATAATCTTAGATTTTGATATAAAAAAAGAATCTAATGATTTATATATGTTTTTTATTTTATATGCTTATGGTTTTACAGAATCGCAAAATTATGAATATATAAATAATTTTAAACTTGATAAAAACATTATTTTTTATAAAAATATTTAATTTTATAATATAATTAATTATATTATAAACAAAAGAATATGGGAAATAAGGATAAAATAAAAAAATATTTATTAATGATTAAAATCAAAAATAATTTATTATTATTTAAAATAACGATTTTATTATTAGACAC
>NZ_JANHJP010000016.1 GCF_028595955.1 Columbia Basin potato purple top phytoplasma | reverse complement strand
AAGATAACCCATTAAACGTACTTCATTTATCATTTATTTTTCTTTTCCTTTATAATTATTTGATTATCTTTTGAATCATCCGAAAGTGAATTATAAGGTGTTTGGTAAAAAAAATCCTTATTGAAATCTTTAGGTAAATCATTTTCTTTCTCTTTAATTTCAGCATCTAAAAAATCTAATTTACCGTTTTCTTGTAATTCACGCATCATACGGTGTACATCTTGGCGGTAAATCCCCAAGTAATTAGCCATTTGACACATTTGATGAAATAAACGGCCAAATTCTTTTGTTTTCATTTCTCCGTTTAAAATATAATTATGAATGATTTCTCTTAATTCATCGGAATATTCATATTTAGTTTGTAATTTTTTAATATAAAGATAAAAACGATATATAGAAATACCTAAAGCAATACCTAATAGAAAAGATAAAAAAGAAGTAAAGATACTAGATTCAAAAATATTAATTATTATTTGTTGAATATTCATTTTTAATTAATCCTTTCATATTTGAATTTAATATTCTTAAAATTTAAATTAATTGCATTTCTTTTAAGAAACAAAGAGGGTTCATTTTTTGTTGATAAGCATAAAGATTTCGATAGAGAGTATGAGTAATATATAAAAGTTCTCTCGCTCTTGTTATTGCAACATACATTAAACGTTTTTCTTCTTCTAAAGATGAATGACCTAAAAAAGTATCAAAAAAAGTTTCTTGTTCGCAACCAATTAAAAAAACTATTTTAGACTCTAAACCTTTCATTTGATGAATAGAGGTTAAAGTTAAATGATTTTTAATAATAGTTTCTCTTTTGATATTAAATTCTTCATTTAAAAATTTTAATTTATTTTCTATTTCTTTGGATAATTTAATATTAGTCTGAACATAAGAAACTTTTTGAGGTATTTTAAAAGGAATATTATTTTTCTTTAAAAATTGTTCTAAAACTTTTTTAAGAGCTTTTTTACGATAAAGAATTACAATATCCTTAAATTGATATTTCTTACTTTCAATTAAATTTTTAATTTCTTTAATAATAAATAAAGCCTCTTGTGTTTCATCCCAACAAGGTTGATAAATAACCTTACCCATTGTTTTTAAAGTAGGTTTTAATTGATAAGAAAGAGGTAAAAGAGTATTAGCAGTTTTTAAAATATTTGAGCTAGAACGATAATTATAGGTCAATTTTAATTCTTTCATTTGAAAAATTTCTTTTAAATGTTGACTATAAATATTTTTAGTGCCTCGAAAACTATAGATATTTTGGTGTTCATCGCCCACCATAAATAAAAGACTTTTAGTCCCTAACATTTTTAAAATTTCCATTTGATAATAATCAATGTCTTGGGACTCATCTACTAAAAGATAAGGAAATTTTTGTTGATAATCACTTAATAAAAAAGGATATTTTTTTAATAAATAATAAGTATAAACAATTAAATCATCAAAATCTATTGCCTCTTTTTCACAAAGAACTTGATTATAAGCATGAAAAAAATTTTTGAAAAAAGGATTAATGTTAGTAATAATTTTCCTTTTTATTTTAGAAATGGAGGCAATAACATCATCCAAACCACAAATAATTTTAATTTGAAATTGATTTAATAAATTTCTAATTATTTCACGAGTTTCAATTTCATCAATTAACTTAAAATCTTTTAAATTAAAATCTTTTAAATAAGCTAAATTTTGTTTTAAAAACATTAACGCGAAACCATGAAAAGTCATAATTTTAGCATCTTTTTCGTTTAATCTTTTTTTAAGGTTTTTAACAGCACTTTTATTAAAAGTAAGAATTAAAATACTTTTAACATTAAAATATTGACTTAAAAAATGAAATCTAGCTAAAAGAGTTTTTGTTTTACCAGTGCCAGCACCAGCATTTAAATATAAAGGCTGAAAAGAAAAATTAACAGCCTTTAATTGTTGATGATTTAACATAGTTAAAAATCCTTTTTATCAAAAAATAGTAAAAATTATTTTAATTTTTGTAATAATATTTTTTACCATTAGGATATATCACTAATGACTTTTTACCATGTTTTTGAGAATAATAAACAATTTTACCATCTGCATAAATTACTTTACGCAAACGTTGACGATTCTTAATATCGTAAGCCATTAGTTATTTCAACCATTTAATTTTATCAGCTACTGGCGAAATATATCCTAATTTATAGATTGCAAAAATAAATATACAACTAATAGCAACCAAAATTAAAAATTGTTTTAAAGACATATTTGAAATCTCCTTTATTTTATTTATTAATGGTTATATAACCAAAATGTGCTAAAAAAATTAAAACAGGAATAGCAACACCTATTGAAGGTAAAACCCAAGACATTAAAAATTTTCCAAAAGTTAATTTACGTCTTCTACTTGTACGAATATAAGTTCTAAATCTTCTTCTTGCCATTACAAACTCCTTTTTTTATTTATAAAATTTTATAAATAAATATAAAAAAAATAAGTGGGTAAAATCCACTTAGCACCTATTCTTTCAAGAATTAGAATTAATGAATTTAAAAGGAG
>NZ_JANHJP010000015.1 GCF_028595955.1 Columbia Basin potato purple top phytoplasma | reverse complement strand
TTATGAAAAAGTTTTTTTAAAATATTAACACATTGAGTGTTGATATTGAATTGTTTAATGTGGTAAAAATCTTCGTTAGTTAACATCTTGTTTCCTCCTTTTCTAAATAAAAAAAGACCTTGTTTTAAGGTCTTTTCTTCTTAATTTTTTTCGTTTTCCAAGTAATGGTTCCATCAGGTTTGATGGTTTTAATTTTTCCGTTATGGTAATAAAAATAGAGATTACCGTTTTGACATTTTTTCTTAATAACAATAGCCATTATCTTTCTCCTAGATATTTCATAATTTTTTGAATATTGAATGGAATGGGATTGCTTCCATTTAAGATTAATTTCTTAATGTCGCTAGTATAATGAGTGAGATAATGATTGTATCCTTGACGAACCGTTTGAAAATAAGTTAATGATTGTCTTTCGATCAGATCTCTTTGATGGTTTTTTTGTTTCTTCTTTCTGTTTTTTCCGATGAGCGGGTCAATATCTAAATAAATTAATAAATCGGGTTTTTTTAAGATAGTTTCGTGATTCAGCTTAAAGATCTTTTTTAAAGTTAAAAGTTGTTTCTTTTCCTTAGAAAAAGGAAATAATTGGTAAGCATAAGTGGATGGTAACCAACGGTCTAAGATGATTAATTGTTGGTTTTTAAATAATTCCGCTTGGATTTGAGCCATATTGGTGAGACTTAAATAAAAACGAGTGAGATAATTTACTTGTTGAAAATTTAAAAATAAATCTCTAATTTCCTTCCCAAGAGAGCTACTCCCTAAGCCTTGATACAGTTGATGAGGGGTTTTTAATTGGGGTTGAAGGGAATTGATAAGAGAAGTTTTTCCGCTGCCATCTAAGCCTTCGAAAACGATTAATTTCATGATTTTTTCTCCTTTGATTCTAATTTTGGGCATAAAAAAAGACCTTCGATTTGAAGGTCTCAAAGTATTAATTAATTATTTGATTTTCCTTAATTGTTTTAAATAAGTGGTTTTTTCTAATTCTTCTTTGGCTTTAGTGAAAAGGGTTAAGTATTTTTGACTATCTTGAATCATTTTCGTGATAAATTGATTATCTTGAAAAATCCGCACTACATGATAATTAGTGTCATGAAAATAAACTAAAAAGTAAGCGAAGTTCGCTTGGCTACAATAGAGTTGACATTGAACTTGGGCCCAGTAGTATTTGGGGATATTTTCTAACTGAGGATTGGTTAAAAAACTAGTCCAAGTGGATGATACTTCTTGGTTTTCGTTAACGAAAGGACATTTAATTTCTAAAACAGCTTGATGTTGTTCGTTGTAGCCGTCTAAAGAAGCGGAAAAAAGGTTAACTTGGTTATCAGTGAAAATGGTGTCTTCAAAAGTTAAATTAGTTTTTTGAATGAAAAACTCGCGAGCGATGGGTTCCATTTTTTGTCCATGTAATGTATATTGATTAGCGGTAAAAGTGGTGCCAAAGAGTTTATCATGAACTAACTGTTCCATGGAACGAAAGGGATCTAACCCCGTAATGGAAGCGATTTCGGAAGCGTTAATATATTTTTTTCGGTGTTGATACCATAATTTGGTTCTTTGATTTAAGTTTTTAATCCGCATAATATTCATTCTTTCTTAAAAATTTTTTTTAATAATAATAAAAGATATTTTCCTAAATAATAAAAGAAACGAAAAAGGTGATAAAGACATTTAAAAAGAAAATCAATTAGATATAAAAGATGGGGGAGAAATAATAAAATAATCGTTAATAAACCTAAGTTTAACCATTGATTTTGATAAGTAAAGAAATAATGACTGATAGTTTTAAGGTTGTTGTTTAACTTAGTTAACCAAGTATTAATTAAATTCCACATGATAATTTGGTCGCTTCGTGGTTAAATATTGGTAAAATTGAACCATTATTCCTTGTTTTAGTTGGTGAATACTTAGTTTAACAGTGAAAAGATAGAACTTAATGACATAATAAATGGTGATAATTGGAAGAAATGAAAGTAAGGTAATGATGAAAAAAATGAGATGATTAGGTAGAGATTGAAAGATTTTTTTAATTAACATAGTTTTTGTTTCCTTTCCAATTGTTGTGTGTTGTTAAATAAAAAAAGACCCTTAGGAGGGCCTTTGGTTATAAAATAAGATTTTGTCGAGGTAATTTATGGATTATTAGCATTATTTATTATTTCTAACGTATTGTTGTTTTTTCTTTTTATGAGGTTGTGAAGTTAACACAATATTTTGTTGCTGATATATATTTCTTTTTTTGTTATTAGAGAACAATTTGGTTAATTTATTTAAATTAATTTGAATTCCTTTTTTTGTGAAATATTTAACATTTTCCTCTAATGTATCTATTGCTTCCTCTATAATATCGATATCTTTTTTTAATTTGTCTTTAGAATTATTCTCCATTGCCATAACTTTCTGATTATTAATAATAAATAATAATCCTAAGAAAATAAACAAATAAATATTTATTATTTTAAATTGATTTTTTAATTTAAACATTAATTAAATCTCCTTCGATATTATAATAAAAAAATAAAACATACTTTAAATTATTTTAACGTCTTCTATGATGAATTGATTGATTTTGGTTGATTTTTCTTTGTAAATTATATTGATCGCGTTCAATTATTTGTTGATTTATCATTGAAAGTTGATCACTGGTTGTTTCTAATCTTTTTGAAATAATAACCATTATGTTGAAAGGTTATTGAGGTTCTAAATTAGTATTATTAAAAACGTGATTTAATTGTGTCATTAAACTATTTATTTCTTCTTCAAGTTGAATTTTTCTTGCATCTAAATCTATTGCAGGAAAAGCATATAATTTTTTATTATTATTTATAAATAATATTCCTAATAAAATAAATAAAAAAATACTTATTATTTTAAATTGATTTTGTAATTTAAACATTAAAAAAATCTCCTTTTTATTTTTATTTCTTTAAATTTAACAT
>NZ_JANHJP010000014.1 GCF_028595955.1 Columbia Basin potato purple top phytoplasma | reverse complement strand
TATTATCAATTATTAATCATCAATATACCCTTCTTTATGGAGGGTTAGACTTGTTTTTTTCTTTTTTTTAATTAATCAAATTTTATTATTTATGTTATAATAAAAGTATAAATATAGGAAAAAAAATTGTTTTTTTTATCATTACTTTTATAAAGCACTCTTTCATTAATGATAAAAAAATATCAATTTAGCACCTATTATATTCTTGAAAATAAAGATTATCAGTTTTATGATTTTTTTGTGGAATCGAAGGAGAATGACTTTTTTTATTAGTTCTGTTATTTCTGATTTGATGGTTGGTGTGGTATAAGCGATAAATTCATAGGCTAAATCTTCGTAATTATCCAGGGTTTTGATTAATCCTAAAATCCCTTCTTGGTATAAATCTTCTTTTGTTACAACTCGAGGATAATATTTAAATTGATTTACTATTTTTTGATTAATGGTAAATGAAGTTCAATTAATTGATATCGTATTTCTAAATTCTTTTTATTTTTAAAAAATCTTTAAATAATTCTTATCTTAACATTAGAATCTTTTCTAAAAACGTTTTTAGAAAAGATAGGAAATTATTTTTTTAGTCTTGGAAAAGAAAAAAGACTAACTTAATAGTCAGTCTTAAAAGAGTTTTTAAAAAATAAAAAGTGTCTAAAGTTGTGGAACACCTAAGATTTGCTAATTATTATTAAGTGATGAAATAACAAAATTAATTACTTTAACAGAAAAAGAAGAAAAAGAATTAGAAAGATGGCAAAAACAAAATTTAACAAAAATAATTTTAAAAATAAAACATGAAGAAATAATTTCAGAAGAATTAAAAAACAATTTAATTTTATCAACTACATAAGCTGAAATGATTTTGAAAAAAGCTCGATTTAATAATGATTAAGAATTATTTAAACCTTATTTAGCGAAAAGTTATTCATTATACTAAACAAATAGCTCTAAAATCACAAAAAACTCATAATTGTGATAATTATATTCCTTTCGATATCACTAAACAAAAAATTTTAAATAATAAAATGATGTCTCTTTTTGGTTTTAATTTTGATCAAGGCCGTTTAAATGAATCAACTCATCTAATATTCGTTTAACCACTCGTTATGATGAATAAAATTTTTAAGTAGTTTTTTTATATACAATGCATGAAAGCAGATCATGCTTTATATGAACAAAGTTTACCTTTAAAATATAAAAATCAAACAGTAGGAAAATCCCTTGATTTTCAATTTCATGAAAGTCAATCTTTATTAATAGAAAAACAAGTCGTTAAATCTAAAGAATTTTGAACATTTTTATCCAATTATTTTCAAAAAGAATTTAATTTCAACGATACTTTATTCAAAGTAAATAATTTATATTATCAAGTAAACAAAGTTAAACCAAGTTTTATTAGAGTTGATGCTGATGAAGTTACTTACCCTTTACATATTATTTTACGTTTTGAAATAGAAGAATTATTGATTAATGATAAATTATCTTTAGATGAATTACCTAATGTATGGAATAAAAAAATGAAAAAATATTTAGGAATTGAACCGAAAACTTTTAATTAAGGTTGTTTTCAAAAGATTTTCATTAGTCTTCCGGTTCTTTTGGTTATTTCCCTAGTTACGGTAATGGAATGATTATTTCTTCAATGATAATGAAAAAATATAGTATTTTAAATCCTAACTATAAACAAAATTTTTTAAAAGGAGATTTTAAACATTTAAATCAATATTTAAATCAAAATTTTAGATGTTTTGGTTATTTATATAATAGTTCTGAATTATTATTAAAAATTACTGATAAACCTAAAATAAATACTTATGTTTTTTTAGAGTATTTAGAAAAAAAATATTTAAAATAATCTAATATAAAATGATAAAAGGAGCTTTATAATCTGATGCATAAAAAAAATAAATTTATTTTTCAAAAATATTTCCAAAATCATTTATTACAATTTATTTTTTCTTTTTTATTATTTTTAATTTGTTTTATTATTTTCGGCATAAATTTTTTTCAAATTATTAATAGCAATAAAAATTTTTCTAATCTTATTTATAAATTTACATCAGAAAGCAATATTATAATATTAATTGTAATGTTTTTGTTTTTCACTCCTTTTAGAAAAAATTTGAAATTTTCTTATTTAGCTTTTATCGCTTTAGTTAGTATTTTGTTTACTTCCCTTATTAATCATACTATTCTTGATAGAGAAGAAATAAAAAAATTTTCTTTTCGACAAACTATACATTATAAACATACAATAATTCCTTTTTTATATACTATTTTTTATTTTTCTGCAAAAGATATCAAAAATTTAATCTCTCGACATGTTTATGTTGGTTTAATTCATCCTTTATTTTATTTTATCTTTTTCTTTATAAAAGGTTTATTTGTGAAAAACGCAAAATATCCTTATGATTTTATTGATCATAATAAAAAAGGTATTTTTCAAATAGAAAAAGGACAAGGATATTTATATCTTATACTTGTAGTTTTTATTTTAGCCATCTTTCTTTATATTTTTTCTTATTTTTTAAATTTTTTAAAAAAGAAAATTTCAAAATAAAAAAATATTAAAATATTTTATCAACGACTTTCTCTATTTAAATATCAATAATTCATTTATAAAAACGGTAATTTATCTTTATATGTAAATATTAAAAATACGATCAATCCTATTAAAATAATAAAACTGATAACGAAATAAACAATTAATTTTTTAACTAAATAAAAAATAATTAAAGGTAAAAAACAACAAATTATAACTAATGTAGTTGGTTCGTCAAAATATAACATTTAGAAAAAAACTCCTTCAGATTTTTTTATTAAAAAAACCTAATATAATATAATTATATAATTTTTTTAATAAAACAAAAAAATTCAACAATATATTTTTTATAAAATAAATATATTTAATAAATATTATTAAAAAATTTTTGATTTTTTATAAAAATATTTTCTTATTTTTGAGTTTCAAATTTTTTAAAACAAATTATATTTTAAATTATTTAATTATTTTTAATTGTCATATGAACTAAATTGTGATTTAGATATAAATTATTTATTGTAAATTAATTTATTTATGTTTTTTTCAATATAATTTTGTTTCTTGTTTTATATAATTTTTATTTTTTAATATAACCAATAAATTTCAACCGTTCCATCACGAAGAAACCAAAACACTTAATACTCTACAACAATTAACCCATAAAATGAAAAATAACCCAACACCAATCTTCCAAAACCTATCTATCCAACAACAATCTAATCCAACTATTATCCAAAATGAAGAATCAAATATAACTAACAATAATGAAGATAAAATAGAAACAACTCAAGAAGAAACAACTCAAGAAGAAAGTGAAACTGGTAACCTTAACAAATGGTTGAGTATCATTTAAAATGGTACAATTGGTAATCCACAAATTTAAGTCAAACTATTTTTTTATAGTTAATATAAAAAAACGGTTTGGCTTATTTTTTTGTTTAAAAAAATTAGTTAA
>NZ_JANHJP010000013.1 GCF_028595955.1 Columbia Basin potato purple top phytoplasma | reverse complement strand
CAAATAGGTAAATTCAAACTAAAATCAAGAAAAGCCTACATCGGTAGAAACCCGAAAACAAAGAAAAAACTAAAAATTCCTGCCAAAACAGTAGTCACTTTCAAACTTTCCAAAACCATCAAAGACCAAGTAAAAACTTTAATTTTAAAATAACCAAATTATTTTCTTTAAATAAAACCTAAGAAAGGAGGTTATCTATGACATTAAATAAAAAAATTTATCTGAGTTTGATCGGATTATTAAGTTTAGGTTTCTTGATTTTATTAATTTTTGGCATCACTCATTCTCGCCCATCAACTAAAAATCCACCATTAACTAATCAACCTCCATCAACACAACAACAAGAAATTGACAACCAAATCAAATTAGAACAAGCCAAAATCCAAGAACTCCAACAACAAAATCAAACCTTAAAAACCAAAATTGATGAAAATGTCAAAACTTTAACTGACATTATTACTAAAATTAAAACTCTTCAAACTGAATTAACTAACAATCCGCATTTAACCCCAATTATTAAAACCCAAAAACAACAACAATTAACAGAACTAAAAAATCAACTCCAAGCCCAACAAGCTTTAGTCGATAATTTAATGGAGCAAAGGAAAGCGTTAAACCAAAATAAAAAAGAAAAACAAGAAGAATTAGAAAAATTAGCGCAAGAAAAAGCCCAACTCCAAACCCAAGAAAATCTCCAAAAACAAATTTTTCAATTAAATCAAGCTCTTAATTATGTGGAAGCTAATCAAAAAAGAATTGAAGAAATAAAAACTCAAAAAGAATATCGAAAAAATCAAACTGAATTAAAAAATTTCAAGGATTTTAAACTGTTCTTAACTGATCAAAAATTAGCTTTTGAAAAACAAAAGAAAAACTTACAAACGCAATTAAATCATTTAAAAGAAAATAAACCTCTTCCTCATACTAAAAAACAAGTGACATTTAAAGAAGTTTACGGCATGGAAAGTGAAAAAGAAGAATTAGAAGACTTATTAACTTATTTTCGCACAAACCAATCCTTAATTAACTTCGATCAAGTTCGTCCCAAAGGTTATTTACTTTATGGCCCTCCAGGAACAGGAAAAACCTTTTTAATCAAAGCCCTTTGTGGGGAAGCTAATGTGCACTTTATTAATTTAATTCCTT
Source organism: Columbia Basin potato purple top phytoplasma (assembly GCF_028595955.1). GTDB lineage: Bacteria > Bacillota_I > Bacilli_A > Acholeplasmatales > Acholeplasmataceae > Phytoplasma. The sequence continues at coordinate 2,470 of NZ_JANHJP010000013.1, read as the reverse complement.
CTAAATTCCGACAAAAATACATCGGCGAAGGAGAAAAAGAAGTGGAGAAAGTGTGGCAAGAAGCCGAAAGTCATGATAAAACCATTATCTTTATTGACGAAATCGAAGGCTTAGAAAATCGTAATGATTCCAACATTTCTTCAGGAGGAGTCAATGTGATTAATACTTTATTAGATAAATTAGATGGTTTTAATAGTAGTAATAAAAAAATTGTCTTAATGGGAGCGACGAATAATCTTCACAAAATTGATTCCGCTTTACGCAGTCGTTTTAGTAAAGAAATCTATATCGGTCATTTAAAAGATCATGAAATTGAAGGTTATTTAAAACATATTATCACCCCTTATCAAATTAGTTATCATACTTTCTTGGCTTTAAAAGAGATTACTCAATTATGTCAAGGCAAAAATCTTTCTAACCGTGATTTAACCACGATCATTGAAGAAGCTTACAAAAAAACCGCTAAATGGGCTCAACAAAACCCTCAAACCCACGAAGTTATGTTACCTTCGGATCTCGAAGAAGTCTTACAACTAAAATTAAAAATGAAACCTGATTATAGTCAGGTTAAAAAAAGAAGAGAAGCTTGTGAAAATCAATACGCCCAATGGCGTCAAGGAATCCTTCAATATTTAGATAAACCTAAAGACGAAACTAAAATAGAATTTCACTATACCTTTGATGGTTTAAACGGAATTAACTATTACAATCGTCGCTATGCTCAAATCCAATCTGAATTAAATGATATTAAAGGTCAATTAACTAAAATCCAACAAGAAAACAAAATTCCACAATTAGAACAAGAATTAATCACTTTAAACCAAACACCTGACAAATACGAACAAACGATTAAAGATAAAAACCAAGAAATAATCGATATTAAAAATAAACTTAAAACTCTTCCAGCTCAAGAAGAAAGTTTAAGAAAAGAATTAAAACTGGTCGATAATCGTCGTGAAACCCAAAAAGAACCTTCAAACCTCGCCAACTACATCAAAGACCGTTATCCTTTCGACCGTTGGAATAACAGAGGATTAACTTATGAGGAAACCTCTATTAATGGATTTGAATATTCTAGTTTCGACAAAAAAATTGATAGTCAATTATTTGTATATGTCAACTTAGAAAAACAATTCAAAGAAGACTCAAGCGGTAACTGTTTAATCCTTAAATACAAAGGCCCTAAACACTTCTTAGAAGAAGACAAAGACTATTACCTGGGCCGCGCACATGTTTCCAACTCTAACTTCGAATTAACTGATTTCCACCTCCACTTCAACCCTGTCCGCAAAACTTTATCCCTTTACCAAGATAAACACAATAACGATAAAGTCAAAGAATCCCAAAATAACAAAAGAACCAGCGATGGCTGGTGATAAAAAAGAATAAAAATAAAAGGAGATTTAATTAATGTTTAAAATCAAAAATAATTTATTATTGTTATTAAATGCGTTTATTGTATTTACTTTCTTAGGATTGTTTTTAATTGCTAATAATCAACAAGTAATGGGGATGAATAAAGATATTGCTAGTACTAGCAATAATAATCAAAACATAACTAATTACTCTATTGAAGAAAATATAATTAATTTAAAATATAAAATTCGGGAAAATGCAGTTAAAAAAATAAATACAGAAAGCGAAATACAACAATTATCAAATAATGATCCTAAAAAAAATACTCTTTTAACCTTAAAACAAAATTTAGAAAATTTAATTCATAATCAAAAAGAACAATTAAAAACTTATCAAACACTTTTAAAAAGTTTAAATGATGAAAATAATTAATTTGTTTTTAATAATAAATAAAAATATTTAATTTTTCACAAAGACCCTCCTAAGGGTCTTTTTTTATTTAACAACCTATATAAACTTGGAAAGGAAACCAAAAATTATGTTAATTAAAAAAATCTTTTCATCTTTACCTAGTAATTTCATCTTTTTCATCATTACCCTACTTTCATTTCTTCCTATTATCGCCATTTATTATGTCATCAAATTCTATCTTTTCACTGTCAAACTAAGTATTCACCAACTAAAACAAGGAATCGTGGTTCAATTTTATCAATATTTAACTACTAAGAAGCTAAATTATCATGTGGAATTTCATTAATACTTGGTTAACTAAGTTAAATAACATGCTTAAAACTATAAGTGATTATTTCTTTACTTATCAAAATCAATGGTTAAACTTAGGTTTATTAACAATTATTTTATTATTTCTCCCCCATCTTTTATATTTAATTGATTTTCTTTTTTAAATGTCTTTATCATATTTTTCGTTTTTTTTATTATTTAGGAAAATATCTTTTTTTTTTTTTTTTAAAAAAAATTTTTAAGAAAGAATAATTATTATGAGAATCAAAAACTTAAATCAACGAACCAAATTATGGTATCAACACCGAAAAAAATACATCAACGCTTCCGAAATTGCTTCTATTACGGGGTTAGTGAGGTGTTCCAAAAGTTT
>NZ_JANHJP010000012.1 GCF_028595955.1 Columbia Basin potato purple top phytoplasma | reverse complement strand
ATCGATTATTTCTTGGTTTTTATCTTTAATCGTTTGTTCGTATTTGTCAGGTGTTTGGTTTAAAGTGATTAATTCTTTTTCAAATTGGGAGATTTTATTTTCTTGGTGGATTTTAGTTAATTGCTGATTAATATCATTTAATTCCGATTGGATTTGAGAATAGCGACGATTGTAATAGTTAATTCCGTTTAAACCATCAAAGGTATAGCGACATTCAATTCTAGTTTCGTCTTTGGGTTTATCTAAATATTGATTGAAACCTTGACGCCATTGAGCGTATTGATTTTCACAAGCTTCTCTTCTTTTTTTAACTTGATTGTAATCAGGTTTTATTTTTAATTTCAAATTTAAGACTTCTTCGATATCAGAAGGTAACATGACTTCGTGGGTTTGAGGGTTTTGTTGAGCCCATTTAGCCGTTTTTTTGTAAGCTTCTTCGATGATGGTCGTTAAATCACGATTAGAGAGGTTTTTGTCTTGACATAATTGGGTAATCTCTTTTAAAGCTAAGAAAGTATGATAACTAATTTGATAAGGGACAATAATATGTTTTAGATAACCTTCAATTTCATGATCTTTTAAATGACCGATATAGATTTCTTTACTAAAACGACTGCGTAAAGCGGAATCAATTTTGTGAAGATTATTCGTCGCTCCCATTAAGACAATTTTTTTATTACTACTATTAAAACCATCTAATTTATCTAATAAAGTATTAATCACATTGACTCCTCCTGAAGAAATGTTGGAATCATTACGATTTTCTAATCCTTCGATTTCATCAATAAAGATAATGGTTTTATCATGACTTTCTGCTTCTTGCCAAACTTTATCAACTTCTTTTTCCCCTTCGCCGATATATTTTTGGCGGAATTTAGCAGGAATTAAATTAATAAAATGGACATTAGCCTCACCACAAAGCGCTTTGATTAAAAAGGTTTTTTCTGTTCCTGGTGGACCATAAAGTAAATAACCTTTAGGGCGGACTTGATCGAAGTTAATTAAAGATTGATTGGTACGAAAATAAGTTAATAAGTCTTCTAATTCTTCTTTTTCTGTTTCCATACCATAAACGTCTTTAAAGGTGACTTTCTTTTTAGTGTGAGGAAGCGGTTTATTTTCTTTTAAATGATTTAATTGAGTTTGTAAGTTTTTCTTTTGTTTTTCAAAAGCTAATTTTTGATCAGTTAAGAAAAGTTGAAAATCCTTGAAATTTTTTAATTCAGTTTGATTTTTTTGATATTCTTTTTGAGTTTTTAATTCTTCAATTCTTTTTTGATTAGCTTCCACATAATTAAGCGCTTGATTTAAGTGGGAAATTTGTTGTTGGAGGTTTTCTTGGGTTTGGAGTTGAGCTTTTTCTTGCGCTAATTTTTCTAGTTCTTCTTGTTTTTCTTTTTGATTTTGGTTTAACGCTTTTCTTTGTTCTATTAAATTATTTACTAAAGTTTGTTGAGTTTGTTGTTGATTTCTTAGCTCTGTTAATTGTTGTTGTTTTTGGGTTTTAATGATCGGAGGTAATTGAGGGTTATTGGTTAATTCGGTTTGAAGAGTTTTAATTTTAGTAATAATGTCGGTTAAAGTTTTAACATTTTCATCAATTTGGGTTTTTAAGATGTAATCTTGTTGTTGGAGTTCTTGGATTTTGGCTTGTTCTAATTTGATTTGGTGGTCGATCTCTTGTTGTTGTGTTGATGAGGGTTGTTTATTTAATGTTGGGTTTTTAGTTGGTGGACGAGAATGAGTGATGCCAAAGATTAATAAAATCAAGAAACTTAAACTCAATAATCCGATCAAACTCAGATAAATTTTTTTATTTAATGTCATGAATAACCTCCTTTCTTAGGTGTTTAAAAGAAAATAATTGGGTTATTTTAAAATTAAAGTTTTCACTTGGTCTTTGATGGTTTTGGATAATTTAAAAGTGACTACGGTTTTGGCAGGGATTTTTAGTTTTTTCTTTGTTTTCGGGTTTCTACCGATGTAGGCTTTTCTTGATTTTAGTTTGAATTTACCTATTTGAGGGGATAAAATAACCTCTTCATTGGTAGTGATTGCTTCGATTAAAGTCTTTTCGAAGATATGATAAAATTCTTCTGTTTTAGTTACGGAAGTTTTGTTGGCTAAAGCCATTTTTTTAATTAATTCTTTTTTTGTCATATTTTGGGTTCTCCTTTGATATTTTGTTTTTGAGTTGTTGGATTTTTTCTTTCATTTCTTGGACTTTTGATGTGAGTTTTTGAGCTTGGGATTCATGTTCTTGTGCTTCTACTAGGTTTGCTTGAATTACAGTTTTTAGATATTGGGTTGTTGCTTTATATCGTCGTACTGCTGATGTGCATTCTTGGGACCATTTTTCATACTCTTTGACTTTTGATTTTAATTTTTTGATTTGGTTTTCGATGTCTTTTTTCATTTTGTCTCCTTTATTTTTTTATTTCTTTTGGCGTCCTTACCAATTTGTTGTGTTTTTTGCCAATAAAAAAACCCCTTTTGAAAAGGGGTTAGATGATTAAGTTTATTTGGTTGTTATTGAGTTTTATGAATTGATTGTTTTAAAAAGGTAAATTTTCTTGAGGTTTATTATCTAAAAAGATCACGTTTTGAAGAATAACTTTAGTGTTGATTTTGGTTTGACCTTCATTATTCGTATATTTTTGGATAGATAAAACTCCTTCAAGATAAATTTTCGAACCTTTATGTAAATATTTCTTCATGTTGTCAGCTTGTTTTCGAAAAGCGACACAGGGGATGAATTGGGTTATCTCTTTGTTATTAACCGCTAATTGAAAATCGATTTTAGGAATTTGTTCGTTGTTTGAATTGATATATTGTTTTTCTAAATCATGGCTGAGACGGACGATTAATTGAACTTTATTTAACATATTTTATTTTTCCTTTTTTTGATATATATATTCTTTTTTATTTATTCATCAATAAAATTTTTGAAAACGAAGGTATTTAACGACTATTTGATTTTTGATGTTGGAATCGTTTATTACTGTTGTTTCAAAAATTTTATACTTGATTTTGATACAAAAAAAGATTACTTTGAAAGTAATCTTTTTTCTTTTTTTATTGTTTCAAATAACTAGTTTAACGTCATTACGGACGAACGATAGGTTTTAACGTTTTTTTTAATTTTTTGATAGCGATGTTTTTAATATTTTCTACTTGTTTTAAAGATAAATTAAGTTTTTCAGCTATTTCCGTGTTTTTATAACATCTTTGATAATCTTCGTTGATATTTCCTAAAGGAACACCAAAACTTAAATGGATAATTTTGAATTCGTTTTCACTTAATTTAGTTTTCATTTTTTTTAAAAAAATTTCATGATTAACTTGTTTTAACCATAATTGATGGGGGTTTAATTTATTTATTTGATATGGTTCATATTTTTCTTCTTGAAAAGAAAGATTATTAGTTTTATGATTTTTTTGGGGGATTGAAGGAGAATGACTTTTTCTAATAAGTTCTCTGATTTCCGATTTTATGGTGGGAGTGGAGTAAGTGATAAAGTCATAACCTAAATCTTCGTAATTATCCAGAGCTTTGATTAATCCTAAAATCCCTTCTTGAGATAAATCTTCTTTAGTTAAAACTCGAGGATAATATTTAAATTGATAAGTTAGTTTTTTGACTAAAGGTAAATAAAGTTCAATTAATTGATTACGAATTTCTAAATTCTTTTTATTTTTTAAAAAATCTTTAAATAATTCTTGTCTTAATATTTAATTCCTTTCTAAAAACGTTTTTTAGAAAAGATAAGAAATTATTTTTTTAGTCTTAGAAAAGAAAAAAAGACTAACTTAATAGTTAGTCTTAAAGAATTTTTAAAAAATAAAAAGTGTCTAAACTTTTGGAACACGGCAGTTACATTAAAAAAACCTCATTTTGATG
>NZ_JANHJP010000011.1 GCF_028595955.1 Columbia Basin potato purple top phytoplasma | reverse complement strand
AACGAAGATTTTTACCACATTAAACAATTCAATATCAACACTCAATGTGTTAATATTTTAAAAAAACTTTTTCATAAATCATCATTTTTACTTAATTTTCATGAATATATGTGTCATCATCACCATTTACTTAATCAATATTTAATTAATAACAACTATCACTCACAAAGTCAAAAAGTCATCCGTGGCAAAATCAACGAATACTTAATTTTACTCTATTGTCAAAACCAAGGAATCATCAATTTATATCCTCAAGCTTATTTATTTTTTATCCCCGACATTAAATTTGATTTAGTGTTATTTACGAAAACAAAAAGAATTATCGCTTTTAATTTTAAAACATGTCTTCGTGATCGATACAAACAAGCCATGGTAGAAGCCCAACAACTCAAAAAACTAGATACTCGTTTTGAATTTTATTTATTAACCAACAACGCCGTGGAAACTCAAAGATTAAATAAGAAAATCAATCAAGGGAAAATCCCAGGAATTAACCAAGTGATCGATTGTTTTTCACCGCAAGCGAATGTCTTTTTAAAAACTCTACTTACTCACCAATTCCTCCCTTTTAGTGATATTAACATGATTAAAAAATAAAAAAGGAGTTAATATAAAATGTTAACCAACGAACAAAAAGCGTTAAAACAAATCATTTCCTATCTGAACCAAAATAAAGCTGAGAAATTAAGTTTTTATTTTCAGCTCATTAATCCACAATCTTTTTTAGATAAACAACATACAAAAATCTTTCAGGCCTTAAAATATTTAACTTTAAACCAGACAAATACTCATCCCTTTGATAAAATCAAATCTCAAACGGAGATTATCCAAGAATTACTCACCTATCTTCAAACCCATTTTCCCCAAGATAACTTTACGAAAGAATCATTATTTTTTTTAAGTAATGATGTTAATGAAGAAAATAATCTTGATTTCTTAGATAACTTAAAACACACCTATACCCAAGAAAAACTATTCCAACAACTCTTAAAAATCATCAGTCCTTCTTTTGACAATAAAGATCCTTATCATAAGCACTTATATTACAAAGAAATCTTTGATAAATTAAGAAAATTTATGGCTTTCATTCCCCACAAATCAGATAAAACCTTATTAACTTTAAACCAAATGGCTTCTTGTCATCCTGAATTTTTCAATTTAACTAAAGAATCTAAACAAAAAATCCAAGAAGAATATTATCGTTTATCGGAAACCTTCAAAGGATTAAATCAAGCCACCAAAGGCTTTAAAAAGGGTCAAATCATCACCATTGGCGGTTATACAGGTTTAGGAAAAACAACTTTTGTTTATAATCTTTTGTTAGATATCACTAAAACTAAATATCAAGAAACTCATCATCATCCTCATCTCTTAGTTTTTTCTTATGAAATGACCTTAGAAGAAAATTTAAGTCGTTTATTAGCCCACATAACTAAAATTCCTTTAGATGTTATTTTAGATAAAAATTTCGAAGATTCAAACATCACACAACATAATTACACGGAAAGAATGAATAACGCTCAACAATTTTTTTCCAAACTTAACTTATCATTTAGTTACGATAAAAGCAAAAGCATCGATTATGTCATTGATTTAGTTTATCGTTTACATTTAGAAAACAAAGCTGAAATAATTGTCATCGACCATCTCCAAATTACTAAAGCTAGTAATCATTTAGAAAATGATCGTCTCGCCATTGACGAAATAATGACGAAACTCAAACAATTAGCGATTGAATTAAACATCGTCATTATCATTCTCTCACAATTTTCGAGAGATACATACAGTAATTACCAAGGTAAATCCCCTGAAATCACCGCTTTAAAAGGAAGTGGTGGCATCGAAACCAACTCCGATATCATCTTAATGATGTCTGAATTTCAACCCAAACTATCCAAAGACCAAGAAAAACCCTTAAATATCTATAATCAAAATTGTAATCAATTATATTTAGAATCAAAAAATAACGAATCTCAAAAAATCATTGAATTAGCTATTAAAAAGAATCGAAGTGGTACGAAAAAAAACTTAGTTTATCACTTTGAAATGAGTACCCAAAACTTCCAAGAAATCGGTTATATTTTACCTTATCCCTTAGAAAGTTATTAAGGAGAAAACTCAATGAATTATCAAGAAAAAATAAAACACATTCAAACCCATTTCCCCATGTCGGTTTTATTAAAAAAATTAAAAATTTTACCATTTAATTTTAATATCAACCACCGTTTTCCTTGTCCCATTCATCAAGGAAAAAATCCCACTTGTTGTCATTTCACTTCTACTAATAAAATTCATTGTTGGAAATGTGGAAAAGATTTCGATATTATTGATGTTTATATAGCTATCCGTCAAATTAAATCCTTTCATGAAGTGATTTACAGAATAGCAGGATTTATGAATTCTCGCGAATTTAAAACCTTAAGTCAACAAGAAAAAATAATCACTAAAACAACTATTAACCCTTTTCAACAACCATATCTTCCAATGAAACCAAAACAACCAATTGACGAACAAAAAATTAATATCAAAAAGAAACAATTATTTAAAGAAATCTCACCCTTATTCAACCAAATTAGAGATTATTATCATTATTTATTGACTTCCAACCGAAATAACGAAAGTCAACCAGGATTAACTTATTTAACTCAAAAAAGAAAATTAACTCTAGAAACCATCAAAGAATTTAAACTAGGTTACGCCCCGTTATCTAATAAACCTTTATCTTTTAGCCTAATAAATTATTGTAAAAAGAAAAATATTAATATCGATAAATTAGTTGAATATGGTTTTATCAAAAAAAAACCAGTCAACAATGTAAAAAATATTTTCATGATACTTTTCATGGTTCCATCATTATCCCCATTGAAAATGGTTATCATCAAACTTTTCATTTTTATCAAAACCATTTCCGTGAAGTTTCTTACTTTCAACCTAAATACCAAGCTTTAACTAATTTTAGTCAAACCCCGACCTTTCATTTTAGTTATCGTTTTTTTGAAGCCTTACCTTCTATCAAACAAACAAAAACCATTATCATTCATGAAGGTTTTTTTGATGTCATTAGTTGTTGGCAAAACGAGATTAAAAACGTGGTCGGTCTCATTTGTGTCGCCCAACTACTTTCTCAATCACAAATAGAAATTCTAAAAAAAGAAAATATCAAAGTCATTATCGCCTTAGATAACGACGAAACAGGCCGAAAACGAAGCGAAGCCTTAGGAGAACAACTAACCTCACATCAAATCCCTTATGAAATCAGAAGGATTTTACCCCCTTACGACCAAACTTGTAAAGATGTCGATGATTTATTACGTCAATACGGAAAAGAAGCTTACCAAAAATGTTTTTTAGCTCCATACATTACTTATGAAGAGGCCAAAAAGAAAATTATCGTTGATTTAGCCGTTCATTTCTTTGGAGAAGACAAAGTTGAAGTAATTAATTAAAATTATTACTTTGTTACACCAATATATAACATCTATACGCATATAAATACATTAAAATACCCCCATAAACGCGTTATATACCCCTAAATTTTGCGATTTTATTTTCGCAAATTAGGGATTATTTATTTTTATAACAAACAACCAACCTAAAGGAGAAAAAAGATGAAAAACGAAACTAGTCAAGAAATTAGAATCGGGGGTTGGAACACGAAAACCACCCCTAACGATTTAACTCAAATTAAAAACTTTTTAAAAATATTAAAAGAAGATTTAATCAATCTCACTATTATTGCTCATTCTAAAAAGAAAAATACCTACCAAGAAGCCAATTATCGCCCGAAAAACCAAACTCTCTTTGTCGATCCTCACATCTTAGAAGAAATGAAAAAAACGAAAATCACCTTAATTAATGATAATTTTTCTTCTAGTAATAGTAAACTATTACTTTCTGATTTAACCCCTATTAAAAGCCAAAATAAACTCCTTAAACACCTCTATCTACTATTTCAAATTAACTACCAAAATGAAACTAAAAATCAAGTGAAAGAATTGATTGGGAAAATTGATGTCAATAAGTTAGAAACTTTACAATTATATCAATTAGACCCTCAAAAGCTAGATAAATATCAGAAACCCACGAAAACTAACTATACAAAAGGGTTAAACATTATTTATTATCGAAAAGAAGATTTAAAATATCTTCAATCTTTTTTAACAAAAGATAAACAAGGTTATCGGGTGAAAAAGTTACGTTCTGGTTATTTATCCAATTTAAATAAAAAAGAATTAAAAACAAATAAATAATTTATAAAATTACCATTTTATTACCATTAAGTTACCTTTTTATTACCACTTTATTACCGTTTTATTACCATCTTATTACCACTTTGTTACCATGTTACTTTTCATATATCCTTTTTAACAAAAAGCTTATTTAAGGAGTGATATTTGATATTTTATATCGATAATGATAATGATACTCGATATTTGATATTATCGCATTATCATTTTTCATATCATTATTATTTATCGATATAATAAAACTTCTTTTTTAGGTAATTTTATTTTTTAATTTATTTGCATCATTAAAACAACTTTAATTTTAAATTAATTGCCTTACCAAGTATTAAAATATTATGTATTAAACAAAAAGAAGAACGCGCTGAAGCGCTTATTTATCCAATAAAAAATCTTTTAGAGTTATAATAGTTGATATATTTAAAATAATTTATAAAGATAATTG
>NZ_JANHJP010000010.1 GCF_028595955.1 Columbia Basin potato purple top phytoplasma | reverse complement strand
AATCTTCGAATACGAGCTATAATATTTTTTTCATTACTTTCTTCTATTTCGCCTAGATCTTTTATTATAATTAATTCGTTTAAATCAGTAATTTTGGATGATGAAGATGTATGTTTATTAGGATGATTATTTGAAGAAGATGTTTTTTTAATTGTGTAATTAACTAATGCTCTACCCGGATGTTCTTTAGATTTAATAAATGCTGCATTGGCAGATGTTTTACTTTCAACTGTTAAATCAATTTGATTTAATTGAGGATTTAATCTTCGAATACGAGCTATAATATTTTTTTCATTACTTTCTTCTATTTCGCCTAGATCTTTTATTATAATTAATTCATGCAAATAAGCTTTTTTTTGTGTTGTTGGTTTTTCTTGTTTGACATTATTAGATATTTTATTATTATTAAAAGCATTAATTTTATATTTCGTAATAAAAATAAAAAATAAAAAAATAAAAAAAATATTTTAAATTTTTGAATTTATAAATTTTATCTTTTATCATAAATTTATATTTTGCTACCTTTACTTTATGTTTAGCAGAATATATAAATATAAATTAGATCAAAAATTAAAATGAATTGAATCAAAATAATTTATTAAAGTATTTTTTAAATTTATTTTTTTATTTTTTAGATAAAAAGACGCCTCCTCTATAGTAATCTAAATTTTTAAAAATATATCTAAAATATATTATATTAGAAATATTATAAAAAAATCAATATAATTAAAAAAAACTATTTATTTATTCAAATTAAAATAATTTTTATCAAAAAAATAGATAAAAAATGAAAATTTTTTATATCAATAAATTAAAATAATAAAATTATTCAATTAATTATTTATATAATTTTTAAAAAAAAGAATAGTGAAAAAACTGTTTTTTTCTAATATTTAAAACAATTTATTTTTTATTTATTATTTTCTCCTATTGACAAAATGCTTTTTAATTTATAAAATATATTTAATGTTTTTTTTGTAAAATTTTTTTTATAAATCAAACATATTTAACTTTTATTTTTTTAGAGATAAACATATTTTAAATAAATGAATCTTGAAATCTGTCTTATAAATTAAAATAAAAAGCGATAAATTAATTTTTTATTATAATACAAATAAAATATTTTATAAATAAATAATAATAATAAAAAAACATTTCATTAAATAGAAACTATAAAAAATTTTAGATTAATTTTTTTGATTTTTTTTCGCTTATTATTTCATAATTCAAAGTATTTTAATTTATGTTGATATTTTTAAAGATATTTCTCGGGAATAAGATACTTAAAAGACATAAAAAAATATTTTTTTTGATAGATTTTTTTTGAATAAAAAGAAATATAAAAGAATTAATAAAATTTTTTAAATTAAAATAGATATATAATTAAAAATTAAATAAAAATGCAGATTATTGATATGATATAAATATTTCAAGATTTTTTTAATAGTTAAAAATTATATAAAATAAAAATTAAAAGATAAAGAACAAAAAAAGACTTGAATAAGCGAATTAAAATGTTTATTTCAAACCATAAACAAGGTTTTTTTATTTTTTTTGCTATTTCTTGTTAATAGTCTTTTTTGAGTTTTATCTTTTCTTTGCTTTTTTAGAATAAAATATTTGTCGAAAGTAATATAAAAAATAAAAATATTTTATTATATTTAGAGACAAATTATTATTTTGAACCAAATATATACATTATTAATATATTTAGATTTTTTTCTATTGTTATTTTTTTATTCTATATAATGGATTTTAGTTAAATTTTCAATTTTTACTATTGTTTGAAATTTTAATTATTAGTTTGTCATTATAATAATTATTATTTTTTTATAAGTATAAAAAATTTTATTAATAAAAAATGATGTATTATAATTAATTTTTCAAAAAATAAAATATTAAATAAGGAAATGATCAAATGAATCTTGATAGTAAATACATTATTAAAATAAAAAATTTAAATAAATCTTTTCATAATAAACTAATTTTAAAAAATATTAATTTAAATATTGTAGATAAAGAAATATTTACTATTATTGGTTATTCGGGTTCTGGTAAATCCACTTTATTAAGATGTTTAAATTTATTAGAAGAACCGGATTTTGGAGAAATAATAATAAATAACGAAAATATTGTAAATAAAAATATAAATATATCTAAAGTTAGAACTAAAGTAGGTATGGTTTTTCAAAGTTTTAATTTATTTGAAGAAAAAAATGTTTTAGAGAATTGTTGTTTAGCTCCAATTAAAGTTTTAAAAATATCTCCGTCAGAAGCAGAGGAAATCGCTTTAAAAAAATTAAGATATTTTGGTTTAGAAAAGTTTGCATATAAAAATATTAAACAATTATCAGGAGGACAAAAACAAAGAATAGCAATCATTAGAGCTTTATGTATGGAACCAGAAATTCTTTTATTAGATGAACCTACTTCAGCTTTAGATCCAGAAGCTTCTGAAGAAGTTTTATCAGTATTAAAAAAATTAGTTTCACAAAAGAAAATGACTTTCGTTATTGTATCTCATGAAATTAAATTTGCTAAAAAAGTGTCTAATACTATTTGTTTTATGGAAGACGGTAACATAATAGAAAAAGGACCATCTAAAGAAGTATTTGAAACAAATAAATATCCGAAATCTAAATCTTTTTTTGAAGAATTTTGATCATTTTATTTTGATATTAAATAAAAATAATAATTTTTTTATTCATATTTTCTTAAATCCCACCTAATTAATAATATGTTTTTGTTAGATTAATAAAAATTATCTACAAAATAAATATTTTTTCAATTAAACAATTTAAAGAATATCAGATTTATATAATTTGTATATATAGTACTTTTGTATTTGTTTCAATGATATTAATTTTTTATATAAAAAACTAATTATATAAATTTTTTAGAAAGGAATAATTTAAAATTTATGAAGAATACAGAGATTATGAAGAAATATTTTGCTAAAAAATGGAAACGAAATTTATTGATTTTCTTTATATTTCTTCTTGTTATTTTTTTAAATCATTATGTTTTAAAAATGAATACAACAAAAAAAAAATATACACAAAATTCAATCGTTTTAGCAACTAATAATTTTACTCCTCCTTTCTCTTTTGATGGCGAAGGAACACTTAATGGAATAGACACGGAAAATGGTGAAAAAATTAGTGGTTCAGATGTTCTTTTGATGAAAGGTATAACTGACAAACTAAAAAAGGATTTAAGAATTAAAATTTATAATGTAGAAAGTTGTATAAACAATCTTGCTTCTGGACAAGTAGATGCTATTATAGGAATGTTAGATATAACAGAAGAAAGAACAAAAAAATTTTTAGCTATTCCGTATAGTAATGTGGATTTATCTATTTTAATTAGAAATGATCAAGATATTAAAATTCAAAATGTAAATAATGATGACACTACTATATCTTTAGGAGATTTAAAAAAGGTTAATGGTAAAATTAGATTATCTACCGTAACAGGTTCTAGCCATGACATTGGTAAAAATAAATTTGATAGTTTTGAAAATATAGATAAAAAAAATAATGGAGAAACAAATTTAGTTACTCGTGGACATTCTATTTATTGTGCTCAGGCAGTTGAACAAAAAGAAGCAGATGCTTTTATTTTGGAATATCCTGTTTTAAAAAATTTAGCCGAAAGCGAACAAAACAAAGGAAAATTTAAAGTTTTCAAATTAAATGATGATAGTTTAAAATTAAAGTCTTTAGGTATTTTTTTAAAAAAGGATGATAAAGGTGAACAGTTAAAAATAGATATCGAAACGGCCTTAAAAAAATTAATAAATGTTCCGAATGAAAAAGAAATAGAATCATTAGAAGATTATTGGTCATCTGAATATTCAACAAAAGCCCAAGAAGATTATAAATGTATACAAGAAAAAGAAAAAGAACAAATGCGAAAAAAATTTATACAAAGAATATTTCAAGAAATCCCTAAATATAAGCAAGGTTTTATTATTTCTTTAACAGTTGCTGTTGATAGTCTGTTTTTAGGTTTTATCCTTTCTTTATTTTTCTTTAGAGTTAAGATATCTGTTGAAAATAATAAAAAAACTCAAAAAAATATTTTAATGTATTTGCAAAAAATATTTTCTTTTTTAATCGACATCTTAATGAATATGTTTAAATCTGTTCCTATTATTGTTTTAGCTTTGTTATTTCATAGTGTTTTGGCTAAGAATTTTGAATTTTTCAAAACTTCTTTAAATGCTTTTTATGTTGCTATAATTGTTATTTCTTTAGGTACTACCATTAATTTTACCAATACAATGATGCATCATAATAAATTCTTGGATAAAGGACAAATAGAGGCAGCTTATGCTTTAGGGATGAATCAAAAACAAGTATTTAAAGAAATTATTTTTTCTCAAATTTTAAAAAGAACTATTCCTTCTATTAAAAATCAATTTATTATTAACATAAAAGAAACCACTGCGTTCTCAATTATAGGTTTAATTGATTTATTATGGTTAGCACAACGTAACGTATCTAAAACTTATGATGTAATAATACCTTTTGTAGTTGTCACTTTGATTTATATATTTTTAGTAAGTTTAATCCAAACAACAAGTAAATTTAAAATAACTAAAAAAAATAAAAATTTTTAAAAAAAATTGAATACATTGGTGCCAGGACCAAAAAAACGGAACAACTCAGATATATATTAAAAACCTAACTATTTATAAATTAGAAAGATTTGCCAATTTTTATAAAAATAATTAGATTTTATCTAAATTTAATTTTCGAATACCATTACAATTTTTAAAAATCAATAAAAATAACAAATTACAAGTTTGAAAAACAATAAAAAAAATACAACCAAATAAAACGGACGCACTGGATAAAAACATCAAAATAAGTTTAATCTTACAAATTATGACTTTAATCAATATTTTTTGTAGAACATAAAAATTAGCAATTTTAAAATATTAGTTAATATTATTTTATGTCTCATAAACAAAATAGTTAACTAATTTTAATTCATTTTAAAAACTATAATTCATTTTTGCCCAACAAATAATTATCTATTTTTGGCGCCTAATATAGTGTAAGGGTTTAAAATATTTTTTAAATTTATAAATTTTATTATTTTAAATTTATTAAAAAAATATTTATTAATTACTTTTTTTATAGCATAAAAAAATTTTTTGAAAAAAAGAAATTTTTTAAATTTTTTTTCATTTTAAAACTCCTTTGTGAGATTGATTTTCAACCGTTCCATCAAAAGGGAACCAATTAAGAAATCCTTATTTAAGTCAAACTATTTATTAAAAAAATGGTTTGGCTTAAAACTTAACTTAAAATTGTATAAATCAAATGGAGCTCAACCTTCTTTATTTTGAAAAGATAAGAAATTACCTATTAATTTTTAGTCTTAAAGAACAATTTTAAAATAAAAAGTTGTATGAAAAAACGAAATAGTTCAAGTATTTCCTAATGATATTGAATTTAAAATTTTACTGTAATTTTTAATATTACGAACTTCCTGAGTTAAAAAAAACTTTATCTCGTCTTCGAAAATAACTTCATCTTCTAAAATTAAATTAATAACATTATCTTTAACACTTTTCGAATTATCTATTTTTTGAAGATAAAAAGGTAATCGCCGAAAATACTATAAAAAAAATTTTATCTTCTAAACTAGCTTTAGAATAAAATAAATGAGCTTCTGAATAATCCAAAGTTTTTAATTTAATTTGAAAAGTTTTTCTACCATAAAAAGGTTCTATGATATGCAAATATATCTTCTAGCATTACTATATTGCTACCCAATAAAATTAATTTGATATTAGAATTTTGTAAATATTTATCGATAATATTTTGTAAAATAGACAAAATATCAGAATTACGTTTTAATAAATAAGAAAATTAATCAATCATAAGAATAATTTTTTTATATTGACTTTTTTTAGCTAAATATATAAAAAGATTCTCGTAATTACTAAAAGCAATAGGTTCTTGGAAATAAAAGGAAATCTTTTGACTTAGCCTTTGTAAATTCACATCTAAACCTGTTTCGTCAGCTACAAAATATATGGAAAATACATATTTTATTAATTTCTTTTAATAGTCTAGTTTTTATTATTTTTCTGCGTCCATAAATTAGACCAAAATAAAAATGATTAGAATTTATTTTTTCTTTTAAGATTTTTAATTCTTTTTGTCGACCGATGAACAAAATTTTAATCCTCCATAGTTGTTTGTAAAGAAACTATCTTATATTACACATTATATTATTTTTATCATTAGTATTCATTTTTATATTTTGAATGAATAAAGATATTTAAATATTCATGGTAGAAAATTAGTCATTAAATTAAAAATAAAATAAATATTTTTAGTTTTTTTATAAAAATGCAGTCTCTTTTTTAAAATTAGGGTTTTATAAACAATACTTAAAAATTCAAATTGTTATTTTTTTAATACCAAACAAAAGAGATGTTGAAAAATGAAATATATAAAAAAAATAATTTCAAATAACTATGTTTTAATGATAAATTAACTTCTTCTTTTTTAACAAGACAGTTTATTAACGCTTTTAATTTAGCGATAATTATTTTTATTTATCTTTTTTTCTTTTTTTAATGTAATTTATTTCATTGTAATATAATTGAACGAATTCAAATTGATTATCTTGGTGGTTTATTAGTTTGAATAGTTTTTTCATCTATATTTCGTAATGAATAACATTTTTATTTTCAATATGATATTTTTTTGCGGTGGATAAGCTTTATTAGGGATCATATGATCCTGAAGTTTGTAGTATTTGAATGTTTTTAAAAATTTTTTATCAATAAAATGAATTATTCCCAATAAATTAATAAGTCTTCATAATGTTTTTTTTGTTGATGTTTTTTATAATAAAAAAAGACTCTCATTTAAGAGAGTTTTGGTTGACTATGTAATGTTTTTAATTTTGTTTTTAATAGTTTGTGATGCTGACCCAAACTTTTTTCTTCAATAATTAATAATAACAAAAAAAGACATTTAATATCACATTAAAAGGTGTTTTATTATAATAACTTAATTAGAAAAATAAATTAAATAAATATAAAAAAAATTACAAAAACAAAGACTGAAAACGAAGATGTATTAATTGTTTTTTAATATGAACTTATTGATAAGAATGGAAAAACAGAACAACCCAAATTCAAAATCAATGTTTTTATAAATATCTTTATAATTTTATGAATTCTTTTTTTATCTTATAACAATTAGCTTAAACATTAATAATTTTTTGACTTAAAATTCATTTCTAAGGATATAGAGATCAGTGTTTTTTTGATAAATAATTTTTTTCTTATTATTAACTTTATTAATTATTATCTCTATTTTAATATAGAATCAAAAAATTTTAGTTAATAAAAATTATTCTTAATTAAAAAATAAAATTAAAATTTCAATTTATAAGGATTTATTTAAAAAAATTAATAAAAATTTTTCACAAAAATATAGATATTTTCTTGGTTAATGAATTAAAATTACTATATTTATAACATAATAAAATAAAAATATGAATAAATTATATTATTTTAAATAATAATATAATTTATTCATATTTTTTTATTTCAATATTTATTTTTCTTATATTTTTATTTTAAAAATTGATCTGAAAAAAATGAAATGATAAATTCCATATTTAATTTTTTTGGTTTAAGTAAACCTTTTTTATTTAATTGAATAAAATTATCTTTATACCAAACCATTAATTGTTTATAAATTGTAAAATTTAAATTATTTTTTATTTTATTTGAATTAACTTTTTGAAAGGCTATTTGATACCAAGATAAATTACTATTATAAGGTAGAAATTGTTTGATTTCCCATTGAATACAACATTCTAAAATCAAAAAAAAATTTATTTCTATCTCTTTATAAGAAACATTATTAGCGTAAAAAGAATGAAAAGTATTTACGTAATGATTTCTTTTGTTCATTTCAAAAACCCATTTATTTAAAGATAAATTAAAATAATTTCTTCCCATATCTAAAAAAGGTTGCATACCTTGATTTTTAATATTTTTATTTAAACAATAATCATACATGCCAAATTCTTTTCTTAAAGCGCATAATGCTAAATCGGGAGCATAAGGATATAATTGGTAAGGTAATATTCTCATTATATACTTTCTTTTTCTATATTTTTTAAATAAAAAAAATATTAAAATTATTTTATTTCTAAACTAAATAATCTTTTTATTATATATTTTATAATAATAATTTATATTTTTTTATTAATTTTCTATTAATAGAAAAAAGTCTATAGATTCCTAAATTAAAGATATTTTTTTAATAAAATAAAAATGATATTTAATTATTTAACAAATTAAGTTTTGAAATGAAGGGATAAATTATAATTATAAATTTAAGTATAATAACTTATTTTCATAATTATTAATTTTGTAGATTACTTTTTATTTAAATGAAAAATATTATTTAAATTTTTTAATATAATTAAATTTTTTATAAGCTTTAAGGATTTTAATTAGGGTTTTAACGGAAATAATACAGCAATAGAATAAAAAAAGAGATTTATAAAAACTAATTTCAATCTTAATTCATCTTCATACTTAGAACTTATTCTATTTCTACCCCCTTTTTTGTTTTCTTTATCTTCTTTCTTTTTTTATCTTTAATCATATTTTTATTATATTTTTTTTCCATATTTATAATCGTACATTTTGGATAAATTATAAAAAAGAAATAAAATAAAATTAAGAATAAGAAAAAAATAATAAAACAACTCATAAAAGAAATTCTTATATATTTTGAGTTTATTTTTATTAATTAGATATTTTTTTAAATCTTTTTCAAAATGATTTAATCTTCGGAATTATAACATGATTAATAAAATTATTTTTTACATAATTAAACTATTATTATAATCTTATAAATACTATTAAAGAAACTTTATTCAAAAAAAATCAAAAATAAAAACCAAAAAAATTTTGTTTTTAAGTTTGAATCGATAAAAATTATTGACAAAAAAATATCCTAATTATAATGTAAATATACTTATAAGTAAAAAAATTATAAACAAAAAAATTGATTTATATTAATAAAAATTATTCTGATTCATATTTTCAAATTAAATTTTGATATATTATATATCAAATATATATTTTTTTATTGTTGTATCTTAGGTTTTTTTATTTTTATTATGAATTTGAAATGTTAAAAAAATTTAAAATATTTTGAAAAAAGAAAATTAAGGTGTTAAAAAAATGCGTTCACAAAATAAAAAAGAAAATCCAATTTTATCTAATAATCAGAATATAATATGAAAATCAAATAAAAAAATATTTTAAAAAATTTTTTAAATTTTTCTTTGTTTCTTTGATTTTTATTTTTTTTCATTGTTTCTATTGTTTATTTTCGCTTTGATTCGTTTATCTATTCAAGATAAAAACCTAAAAAAACTAAAACAATCGTCTATTATCAATGGATTGATTTTAGCAGAGTTAGAGAATAAAAAAAATAAAATAGAAGACAAAATGAAAACACTTGACGAAGACATAAAAAAAATAAAATAAAATTTGAGAAAATATGAGTTAAAAGAAAAAAATGAAAAAAGAATTCCAAAATACTCAGGTAAAAGTCCTAGATATTGAAAGAGAAATCACAAATACTGAAGGCAAAATCAAAGTGAATAAAGAAGACATCGAAGGGACTGAAAGAGAAATCACAAATACTGAAAGAGCAATAACAAAGAATGAACCAAAAATCAAAGTGAATTAAGAAATCATCGAAAAAATTCAAGTAAAAATCACGAATACTAAAAAAAATCACAGAGAATGAACAAAAAATTTGAGAGACCGAAGAAGAAATTAAAAAGAATAAAGGAAAAACCCGAGAGGCTGAAGAAGAAATCCAAAGTACTCAAGATCCAGACAAAATTGAACAAATTCGAATTAATATTAATCCAAAGAGATATATAATAAATTCATCACAAGAAGAAAAAATAAAACATGAAAATTTAAATAAAGAACAAAAAAAAATTTAAACAAAGAACAAAGCAACTTAAAAAATTCACAAAAAGAACTAAATATATTAAATAAAACAAAACAAGACCTAAAAGATAAATTAGAAAACCTAAAAGATAATTTAACAAATTTAAAAGATAAATTAAAAATAAAATCAAAATATTTAACATTTTTTAAAAATATGAAAACATATTTAGAAAGAAATGCATTTTGATTCATCAAAAATAAACGATGATTATAAATCGAAGTGTTCTTTATACATAGAAAATCAAAAAAACAAAGTAAATGAATTAATAGAATATTTAGAAACTTCCGAACAACAACATAAAGAAAATCCAAATAATTTTTTAAAAAATTTAAAAATATTAAGCCAAAATCATAATAATGGTATTATAGTTGATTTAAATTCTTCAAAAGAAAATATTAACAATTCGTCAGAAACAATTTCACAATTAAATAACGAAATAAAGAATTTTTTAGAACAAAAAGAATTAGACAAAAATAAAATCAAATTTAGAAAATATAAAAAACTTATTTGAGTTCGAAAAAAAATATTTAAAAAACAATATTGATCCTTTTATACAAAAATCAAATTCAGAATCTTTAAAATCAAATTTAGATTCAAATGAAAACAAATCACAAAAAATATTCGATAATGATTTCATTTGTGATGAAAATAAATTTTTAAAAAAACAATCATATAAAATACTTAAAAATGAATTCAACAATAATATAAAAGTGAATAAAACAACTTTACATGAATTAGGCCATACTTTGGTATGTTTAGATCATATTCCAAATCAAGAAGAAATTACAAAAATAATAGAAAAAGTAACAATTGAACCTGAAGGTACTATTTTAGGATATTTAATGAAAAAACCCAATATAAAATTCAATAATTTTGTTGAACTAAAAATTAATTTAGGCGGACTAGCATCAGAAATGTTATTTTATAAAAATTCTAGTCAAACTAAAATTACCAAAGGATGTGATGATGATTTTTACATCGTAAAAGGATGTAGTGATGATTTTAAAGAAGTAAGAAAAATATTAAAAATATTAAAAGAACAAAATCCTAATCACTGGTCTCTAGAATTTAGAAAATATACTGCAGAATCAGAAAAAATTATTTCCAAAAATATATCACTTATAGAAGAAATGTTTAAAGAATTAATAGAACGAAAAACAATAACAACCGAAAAAAATTTACAATTATTTAAAGATTGGTATAAAAAGATAAAAAAATAAATTTTTCTATCTTTATTTTTTGTATATATAAATTTATATACAAATTTTATCGAAATGCTGATTAAAAAACCTTTTTTTGTTAAAGTTTGTTGAATTTTGAGTAATTGATAAACGGTGTTTTGATCGGAGTGAATGATACAAGGTTCTTTTAATTTTGGAAGTTTTTTAACCTTCAAAACAATCATTTAAAAGAAAACATTAACCTTATTTAAAAGTAAATGGATGCATTCCAACAAGAAACCCAAAGTAATTTTAAAAAAATTAATGAAAATATAGATAAATTAGAAGAAATGATAATAAACCAAAATAAATCCAAAAAAAAGAAAGTGAGTAAAATCATATGGCTAAAAAAAAACAAATAAAAACGTTAAAAATCAATCAAAAAACCATAAATCTAATAAAATAATTATCAAAAGAAAAACTTCAACTCTAAAATCATTATTGAAACTCAAAATAACAAAGAAAACTGGTTGTTTAAAATTACTAAAACTTTCTTTAATATCCTTATTTGGCGCATACCATTATTATTAATTGGCGGGGCAATTTATTGGACGCTTTTTAAATTCTTTCCTTAATTTTTAAACCAAATCACCGCTTTTACAGCTGATGCCGAGACTAAAAATAAAGTGTTATACGATATAAAGCTACTTAACCAATTCGTAAAGTTATTGAGTATATCTATAATAAAATAACAAGAAACGATAAAGATCCCAAACACACTCCTTATCTACAAAATAAATTAGTTTGTTCGGCTTTATTAAAAATATACGTTCAAATAAGTGCATAATAAGTCAAACTTTTTATTAAAAAAATGGTTTGGCTTATTTTTTTGTTTAAAGAAATTAGTCAAAACTAAAAAGGAGATTTAAAAAATGAAAAAAATTTTTAATTTACAAGAAATAATTAAATTTTTAATTCAACAACCTTATTTTAAGATTCGTTTATTTAATCAAAAAACCAATTATAACCTGGATAACCAAACTTTATATTTAAATTATTCGGATCTTTATGAAACAACAGTGCTTTTAAAAAACATTAAAAATCCACCTTTTAA